>JARBUP010000063.1 GCA_029239575.1 Bacillota bacterium | reverse complement strand
ACCTCTGCCATATGTTCCATCAATTTGTATTTTTTTAACATCATCAAGACTTTCAATAATACTTTCGGAAAGAAGAAAACCTAATGTTAGCTCCTTTAAACATTTAGGTGTACAAAGAAGAGTAATAATTTCCTCATCGTCTATAAAAATGGTAAAGGGGTATTCGGTTACAACTAAATCCTCAACATGTTCCGAATTATCACCTTTAACCTTTAATATATTGTAACTCTTTGCTGTATCCATATTAACTGCAACCTTTCGCAGATATGTTTAAAAGGTAATTGCTTAATTCTTCATTAGTGTTAAGATTTAAAAACATATCCCAATTCAAACTAAATTGTCTTGCATCTTTTTCTTTTATATATGTTATTTCAAGATTTTTCAAAAGCCCATTTATAGATTTTCTGTTTGTATGCAAATATGTTTCAATATGTTTTATTAAATCTACGGAATAAAAACTTGAGAAAGGTTCTATCCAATCTCCAAATTTTGTTACACAGCCAAATGAATTAGAGTCAGTTAGTTTTTCCTTCATAAATTCAACATATTTCATATTTATATTCGGCATATCGCAAGCTACTACAAAGGCATATTTGCTTTGGCATATTTTTAAACCAGCATGAATTCCTCCAAGAGGTCCTTTGTCGAGTAAAATATCATTTGTAATTTTATGAGATAGTCCAATATACAGTTCAGGTCTGTTTGTCACAATAATAATTTCTTCAAAGCTTTTTTTAAGCGTATGAATGAGGCTGTACATCAATCTTCTTTCATCTATTTTTAAAAGTTGCTTGTCAAAACCCATTCTTGTGCTTTGCCCGCCTGCTAAAATAATTGCTGAACCAAATTTCTTCATATTAATCACCTTTTCAAAAATCAACCGCCCCATGGCAATGACATATATTCTTTCATTCTTTTGTCATATTCACTTTTAAACATAGTTTCATGTCCCTGCTCCCATTTAGAAAGCTTTTCAAATATAGCTTTTATATTTTCATCTTCTATATCTTCAGCTGCCTTTTGGTAGAATTCCTTGTAATCCCTTTCGATTAAATAAGCCATTCTCAAAATGGTTATATCGGGAATATCCGACTCTTTTAAAGTATCATCCAAATGTTCTGAATCACCGATGATTTCAAATTCATTTTCATCTTCGAAAAAGTCAAAGGTATCAGCGTTTAAATCATATGAATCTGTATCCATATAATTTTTAAATTGATTTTCTAAATATTTATAATGATCTTTTTCAGCATCTGCCAATGACTGAAACATTTTCACGCTGGTAGGATTGTTTAAAGAGGATGATTTTTCCTTATAAAAGTTGTATCCGTTCATCTCCATTTGCATTGCATATTTAAATATTTGTTCATAGGCTTTCATAACACACCTCCGTTTTCGCAAGTTTGTATTCTCAATTAACCTTTTCGATTTTAACAGCTGCAACTTTCAATTCTGCAATTTTTGCTATAGGGTCTGCTGCTGAATTGGTTAAATAGTTTGCAGCTCCATCTGCAAAATGAAATGGCATAAACAGCACATCATCATCTATTATTTCAGTTATTTTTGCGGTTGTTTCTATTTGACCTCTTCTTGATGTTAATTTAACCCTATCGCCATTTTCTATGCCCAGTCTGTTAGCAGTTGTTTCATTTATTTCCACATATGAAGACGGCGCTATTTGGTTAATACCATCAACTCTGCCAGTCATGGTTCTCGTATGATAATGATAAAGGATTCTACCTGTTGTAAATACATATGGATAATTTTTATCTGGTATTTCTGCACTTTCAGTATATTCTGCCGGCATGAACAAACCTCGTCCTCTTGCAATAGCAGTTTTATGAAGATACTTAGTGCCAGGATGATTTTTATCCAAGCATGGCCATTGAATACCAACATTTTCTATTCTCTCATAATCAATACCGCCATAGGAAGGTGTTACTGATGCAATTTCATCCATAATTTCTGACGGGTTAGAATATGTTTTTTTGTATCCTAAGAAATTCATAAGTTCCATCAATATTTGCCAGTCTGGTTTTGAATCACCAACAGGGTTTATTGCTTTTCTAACTCTTTGGATTCTTCTTTCCGTATTGGAGAAAGTTCCGTCTTTTTCTGCAAATGATGCAGCGGGAAGTATAACATCTGCAAATGCTGATGTTTCAGTCATAAAAATGTCCTGAACAACTAAGAAATCCACATTTTCAAGGGACTTTTTTACATGGTTTATATCTGGGTCTGAAACCATTGGGTTTTCTCCCATAATATATAAAAATTTAATTGAACCATCATGAGCACCATTAAATATTTCAGGGATAGTCATACCAACTTTTGATGATAATTTTGCGTTCCATGCTTTTTCAAATTTTTCTATTACTTCAGGTTTAAATACCTTTTGATATCCGGGCAAATCAGCTGGTAAACCTCCCATATCACAAGCACCTTGAACATTGTTTTGTCCTCTTAAAGGATTAACTCCTGAGCTTTCCTTGCCTACATTACCACATAAAAGGGCTAAATTAGAAACTGACATAACACCTGCAGTTCCAGTTGTATGCTGAGTAATACCCATCGTATAATAAATACCTGCTTTATCTGCTTCTGCATAAATACAAGCAGCTTTTATAATGTCTTCAGTATTTACACCGCAAATTTCAGCAACTCTTTCAGGTGTATATTCTTTAATAATTTCTTTTAGTTCTTCAAAGTTTTCGCATCTTTCTTCTATATACTCTTTGTTTTGTAGTCCTTTCTCAAGGATTACATTCATCATACCGTTTAACAGGGCAATATTTGTACCTGGCTTAAGCTGTAAAAAAACATCTGCATAATCAGCAAGTTCAATTTTTCTTGGGTCTGCAACTATTAGCTTAGCTCCATTTTTTATGGCCTGTTTCATAGTTGATCCAATGATTGGATGATTTTCTGTAGTGTTTGATCCTATTACAAACATTGCATCCGTATTAAGTATTTCTTCTATGCTATTTGTCATAGCTCCGCTCCCTAATGTAGTTGCAAGACCTGCAACTGTAGAGGAGTGTCAGAGGCGTGCGCAGTGATCTATATTATTTGTGCCTATGACTGCTCTAAACAGCTTTTGAAACAAATAGTTTTCTTCATTTGTACATCTTGCAGATGTAAGTCCTGCAAAAGAATTTGGTCCGTAATTTTCTTTGATTTCTGTAGCTTTTTTGGTAATATATCTATAAGCTTCATCCCATGTAGCTTCTTCAAACTTTCCATTTCTTTTTATGAGAGGAGTTTTTAATCTGTCAGGATGATTTATAAACTTGTATGCAAACTTGCCTTTTACACAAAGAAGCCCATTGTTTATAGCATCCATAGCAGGCTCAACATCAACTATTTTTTTACCTTTAACCACTAAATCCATTTGACAGCCAACACCACAATATGAACATGTTGTTCTTACCTTGCTTGTTTCCCAATGTCTAAACTTTTGACCTTTTGGAGTTAAAGCACCAACAGGACATACTGAAACACAATTTCCGCATGAAACACATTTTGAATTAATGAGTCCTTCATTAAAAGGTGTAGAAACATTAGCTTCAAATCCTCTGTCTTCAAAGCCTATTGCATTAGAACACTGCAACTCGTCACATACTCTTACACATAGCCCGCAAAGAATGCATTTTCTTGCATCATAATCATAAAAAGGATTGGAGCTGTCTATTTTAGGAGTGCGCATTGCACCTTTATAAGTCCCATTCAATATTCCATATTCATAGCAATAATCCTGCAATTTGCAATCACCTGATTTATCGCAGCTTAAGCATTCTAAGGGGTGATTGGATATAGCTAAATTCAAAACATCGCGCCTTGTTTTCATTACTTTTTCATTGTGTGTATGAACAACCATATTTTCTTTAACCATTGTACTGCAAGAAGTTACTAAATTTTTAGTTCCTTCCACTTCAACTAAGCATAATCTGCATGCAGAAGTAGGCTTTAATCTTTCGTCATGGCACAATGTAGGTATATCAATTCCTGCATTCTTGCATGCCTGGAGAATGGTTGTATTTTTTTCAACTTCATAGGTCGTGCCATTAATTATAATGTTCATGGTTAATCATCTCCTAAGCTGCTCTTATCTGCATTTAACTTATTTATTTTTTCCAATACATCTTCTATATTCAATGCTTCTGTCCAGGATGTTTCTACAAATTTTCCATCAATCTTGCTATATGGAGTTTCAGGATTATCTACGTATAATAATTCTGTAGTCAGTCTTCCTTTTAAACATAATGGCCTACCATTAGAAGGAGATTTAGCTACAACTGCAACATTTTTATTGTTTTTTGACTTTATTTCAAATTCACAGCCATACTGACAAGACTTACAGTTTACAGTTAAAGAATTTCCTTCCCATGATCTTAATTTATTTATTTGTCTTTTATCAATTAAAGCTCCAACAGGACAAACAGAAACACATCTGTTGCATGATACACAACTGGATTCTTCTAAGTTTTTATCTTCATCACAAATTATTTTTGTATCATATCCTCTGTCTGAAAAGGAAAGAACTTTTCTGTCGCTTACTTGGGCACATGTTCTTACGCATTTACCACACAAAATACACTTTGAATCATCCTTTAATATATATGGACTTGAAGTATCTATAAGTTGTGGTCTCATAGCCGAGTTGTGTTTTCTGAAATTTAAATTATATTCATAAGCATATTTTTGAAGATAACACTCTCCAGCTTTTTGACATGTAAGGCAGTCATTAGGATGACTATCCAACAATAATTGAATTATGCCTTTCCTTATTCTTACTACTTTTTCGCTTTCTGTAAATATGTTCATACCTTCTTTAACTTTTGTAGAGCATGAAGTTTCTAATTTTTTACTTCCTTCTATTTCAACAATACATAATCGACAAGCGCCAACTACTTCTAAATTGGGATCATAACATAAAGCAGGTATTTCAATGTCAAGTAATTTTGCTGCTTCTAGTATAGATAAATCTTTGGGTACTGAAATTTTCTGTCCATCTATGGTTACAGTTACATTTGCCATTTTTTTACCTCCTTTATCTTTTTATAACCGCCTGTACTTTTTTAGGGCATGCTTCCATACATGCACCACATTTAATGCATGCAAGCTTATTTATTATATGAAGTTCTTTAGGTTTCCCTGATATACATTGTACAGGGCAAGCCTTAGCGCACATGCCACAGCCGATACATTTTTCAGTAATAAAATATTCGATAAGAGATTTACATGAGCCAGCTGGACATTTATGATCTTTTATATGTGCTTCATATTCATCTCTGAAATATTTCAAAGTGGTTACTACAGGATTTGCAGCAGTTTGGCCTAATCCACAAAGGGACGCTGTAGTAATAGTTTCAGATAGTGTCTCAAGCGTTTCAATATCTTGCTCTTCACCTTTTCCTTCAACTATTCTTTCAAGTATTTCAAGCATTCTCTTAGTTCCTTCTCTGCATGGAATACATTTTCCACAGGATTCATCAACTGTAAACTCAAGGAAGAACCTTGCTATATCAACCATAC
This sequence comes from Bacillota bacterium, assembly GCA_029239575.1. GTDB lineage: Bacteria > Bacillota > Clostridia > Tissierellales > Sedimentibacteraceae > Sedimentibacter. The sequence continues at coordinate 6,526 of JARBUP010000063.1, read as the reverse complement.
ATGTATCTTCATCCATTACGACCATTCCGCCAGAACCCATTATTGAACCAATTTTTCCTAATGATTCAAAATCTACAGGTGTGTCTATTAAATGTTCAGGTATACATCCACCAGAAGGCCCACCTGTTTGTACTGCTTTAAATTTTTTACCATTTTGTATCCCCCCACCAATATCATATACGATTTCTCTTAGAGGCATTCCCATAGGAACCTCTACAAGTCCTGCATTTTCAACTTTACCTACTAAAGAAAATACCTTTGTTCCAGGGGATTTTTCTGTTCCTATACTTTTAAACCATTCAACACCTTTTTGAAATATAACTGGTACATTTGCATAGGTCTCTACATTATTTATAATAGTAGGCTTTTGCCATAACCCTTTATGTGCAGTTCTATAAATTTTAGTCCTAGGCATTCCTCTTTTACCTTCGATGGATTCAATAAGAGCAGTACCTTCTCCGCATACAAATGCTCCTGAACCAAGTTTTAATTTTATATCAAAGTTAAAACCTGTTCCAAATATATTATTTCCTAAAACCCCAAGTTCTTTGGCTTGTTCTATTGCTATCTTTAATCTTTTTACTGCAGTAGGGTACTCAGCTCTTACATATATAAATCCTTGATCAGCTCCAACTGCATATCCACCGATGGCCATTCCCTCCAATACTGAATGAGGGTCATTTTCTAAGATGGACCTGTCCATAAATGCTCCAGGGTCACCTTCATCAGCATTGCAAATCATATATTTTTGGTCAGCATTGTATTTAAAGGCTTCTTCCCATTTTTTGCCTGTAGGGAAGCCTGCTCCGCCTCTGCCTCTTAAATTTGATGCTTTCATATCCTCTATAACTTCGGCTTTTGATTTATTCATTAGAATATTTGCAAGCGCGCTGTATCCATCAACAGCAATATAATCTTCAATATTGCCCGGATTTATAATACCGCAATTTTTTAATGCAATTCTTGTTTGCTTGTTGTAATATAAGTCATTTAATGCAATATTTCCATCTTTTATAGTAGTATTTGCAGATTCTTTTAATCTTTCTTCCAAAAACGGTCTATGATAATTTTTAATTTGCTCTAATTTCTCTATAGTTATCAAAGTCTACACCTCATCTCTGTACTTTTGAAGAATTTCTTTAACATTTTCTTTCTTTACCTTAGCATATACGTTTTCATTTATTAGAATTACAGGCGCTAAGCTACAATCCCCAAGACATCTTGTTGAGTCAATGGAAAATTTTAAGTCAGGTGTAGTATTTCCTGCTTTAATGCCAAGTTGGTTTTCTATTTCTTCAAGTATTATTGTTGCACCCTTTACATAACATGCAGTTCCAAGACATATGCTAATAATATTGTCTCCTTTAGGTATAAAGGAAAATTGTGAGTAAAAAGTCGCCACTCCATATATCTCTGACATAGGAACAAATAGTATTTTTGAAATCATTTGCAGCATCTCTAAAGGTAAATATCCAAAAATGATCTGTGCCTCTTGAAGCACTGGCATTAAAGCTCCTTTATCTTCCTTATTTTGCTCAACAAACATTCTAAAGATTTCAATTTTTTCTTTGTTTTTCTCTTTATCAAAACTAAATTCCATTTACTATCCTCCATTTATTAGTCATCTTAGTCTTGTAATACTCATAAAGACATTAATAATTAAATATTTTCTGATAAACTATTTTATAATAATTAAGTATTACTGTCAATTTATGATATATAAGTAACAATGATTTGCGGTTGGATGTATGCAGTTTGGATATATCGTAAATAAAAAAATGGCAAGGGTTTTATTAATAAATGACCTTTGCCATCTTCTAACTCAATTTATTTAATAAATTTTAATTTTAACTTTAATTTCTGTATCTTTTTTGTCTTATTCTAATAGGTTTTGGTTTTTCATCTATTTCATTGCTGTTTTTATTATTATATGTATTAGATTTTTTATTGGAACTTAAATTTGATTGATTTTTATTGCTTGAGTGCTTTTGATTTATGGTTTCTGAGTAATCGTTATAATTATTTTCTTTTGATATATTAGTCGGTTTGTCTTCATAATTATCTTCATTATCATTATTATAAACATCTACATCTTCGTCTTCGTTGCTTTCATTAGTACCATCACTATCATTGGAGCTCATCATGTTATTTAATAAAGGCATAAATGTTTCAAGTAAACTACTTAAATCAATATCATTATTTTGATTGCTTGAGTTTTTAGAAGATTTACCCTTTTCAGAATTAGATATATTAGAAAATGAAGAAAGCATATCTCCTAAATTACCGTTTTTAAACATATCTTTCATTGCGTTAGCCATAACTTTTTCCATACCGTTTGCTAACATTGGTTGAGCTAACATTTTGCCAATAGGCATTTTATTTTTCATCATAAGGGAAGTGATTTTCTCCATTGATGATTTTCCGCCTAAAGGTTCTATTGGAGCATAGTTTTGTGCTCTACTCAAAAAAGAATACATTCCTAAAAGTGTGCTTGTTTTTTCTACAAAAGGTAGATATGTATTTATTTTTGAAACAGTTTGAGGCGAAGTTAATGGTGCAGCAGTTCTAACTAAATTTATAACATTTTCTAAATTTTCAGGACTTGATAATATTCCTGTAGACATAGCACGAGCGGTTGTTGACAGTGATGTTGTAATAGAAGAAAATTGTCCTTTGCCCAAAATATACCTAAAAGCCATAAAATAAAATATCATTGTAATTGGAATGGTTATCACCTTCTCATTATTTGAATATTATATTGTATGTAGTTATTTCAATTGTGTTACAAATATCTTGAAAATTAAATTGGAATTCTTTTTATTTAAATGCATATTATGTAATAGAAATGGAGGGAGTAGTTTTATGGCAAATATTTTTAAAAATTTTGATGATGAAAATAAAAAAGGATCACAAAACAATCAAAACAACAAGTCTAAGAATGTTACTAACAAAAAGCCAAATAATTTAGAAGATGTTGCTGCTAACGACCAATTTAATCAATTTAAAGAAAAGTATAAAGATAAATCTGAAGATGATATATTAAAAGATGCAAAAGAGTACAGCAAAAAGTTAAAAGAACAATATGGTGAAGAAGAGTATCAGAAAAAAGTTCAAGAGTTAAAAAAATTTGAAATGTTTTTAACTCCAGATCAAAAAAAGAAAATGAAAAAGTTTTTAGATGGTTTGAAATAATGGGTGTATATCACCCGTTTTTTTATTAATAGGAAGGCTCTAATTTCATATTATATAAAAATTAGAGGTGAAGAGGGGATGATTCCCCTTTTTTTATTTAAATTATAATTTGAATGTATAATTATAAAGAAAATCTAAATATAACAATACTTTTTTATTAAAAAAGCTTGAAGTAAATAATAAACAATTTGTGTTAAGAAAACTTTTTATAAAATCTTCGTTGAATACAGCTATGTTTTTATAATAATAATTACATTTTTTTAATATTTTAATGATAATAAGTAGCAAAATAATAGTTTATTAATATATACAAACTTTTCTTTATGTATTCAGATTAGATAAATATGGTAAATAAATTAAATATTGACAGTTTATAATTATTCAACTATAATTATTTGTGTAACGATAATTTATTAGGAGGGACAAATTATGAAAAGGTTTTTTAGTATGTTTTTAGTAATTTGCATGGTTTTCAGTATGGCAGGTTGTAGCACAAAAACTGATACTCCTGCTCAAACACCAGCAGCAACTGGTTCTGAAACACCTGCAACAAGTGAACAACCGACAACAGGCGAAACGTTACCATACGATGGAAAAGGTAAGGTAGCTATTGTTACTAATACTCTTTCTCAAAATGAAGAAGAGTATCGTTCAGCACAAGAAATGGTTAAAAGATATGGGGATGAAAAAATAGTTCACGTTCTTTGGCCTGATAACTTTATGGCTGAACAAGAGCAAATGGTTAGTATAGTTGCTAAATTAGCAGCTGACCCAGAAATAAAAGCGTTGATTATCAACCAAGCTGTTCCAGGAACAAACGCTGCAGTTGATAAATTGTTAGAAACTCGTGATGATATGTTCATTGTTTATTGTACACCACAAGAAAACCCACCAGATGTTTCTTCAAGAGCTGATTTAATTTTGCAACCTGATGAGTTACAAATGGGATACAATATTCCAGAACAAGCTCAAAAATTAGGTGCTAAAACTTTTGTGCACTATTCATTCCCAAGACATATGTCTCAAGTTCTTCTTTCATCAAGAAGAGAAATTATGAAAGAACAATGTGCAAAATTAGGAATAGAGTTTGTTGATGCAACAGCACCAGACCCAACAGGTGACTCAGGAGTTACAGGAGCACAACAATTTATACTTGAAGATGTTCCAAAAATGGTAGCACAATATGGAAAAGATACTGCGTTTTTCTCTACTAACTGTGCAATGCAAATTCCTTTAATTAAAGCAAGCGTAGATGCAGGAGCAATATATCCACAACCATGCTGTCCATCACCATATCATGGATATCCAACAGCTCTTGGTATTGAATCAGGAGATTATACAGAAGATAGTTTGAAAAATGTAATTTCTCAAACAGCAGCAAAATTAGACGAAAAAGGTGTTCTTGGCAGATTCTCTACATGGCCAGTTCCTGTTGCAATGATGGGAACAGTAGCATCAACTGAATATGCTATAAAATGGATGAATGGTGAAGTTGCTGATACAAATACACTTGACCTTAAAGTATTAGAAGAATGTATGAAAGATTATGCAGGCGTTTCAGTTGTAACAAGCCCATATGCAGAAACAGCAAATGGAACTACAGTTACATATGATAACTATAGACTAATAATAATGGATTTCTTAACTTATAGTAAAGATATGATAATCAAATAATTTTTTAATGTAATATGAAACAGGGGAATGAAACAGGATTTCTGTACAAATGAACTTCTGTTTTATTCCTTTTATAATGTCTTAACAACCAAAAAAATTATTTAGTGACTTTTGGTACAAGTTATGACATGCATCAGCATTCTTCGAATGTAGGATAATCATAATTCAACTAAAAATAAAATTTATTAGGAGGTAATATTTTGAGTGATAACCTTCTCAACATTAAAAATGTTTCTAAAGAATATTACGGAAATAAAGTATTAAAAAATATAAATTTGCAATTAAAAAAAGGTGAAATACATGCTCTTATAGGAGAAAATGGCGCAGGTAAATCTACTTTAATGAACATACTTTTTGGTATGCCTGTTATTCATACAACAGGTGGTTATGAAGGAGTAATAGAAATTGATGGTAAAGAAGTTAATATTAAAACTCCTCATGAAGCTATAGATTATGGTATTGGAATGGTACATCAGGAATTTATGTTGATTCCTGGATTTACTATAACAGAAAATATTAAATTAAATAGAGAAATAACAAATCCAAACATAGTAAGCGGTATTTTTGGTAAAAGATATGAAACTCTTGATAATAAAAAAATGAATGAAGATGCAAGAAAAGCACTTGATAAACTGGATATGAATATTGAAGAATATGCAAAAGTTGAAGGACTACCAGTAGGACATATGCAGTTTATAGAAATTGCACGTGAAATTGATAAGACTGGCATTAAAATCCTTGTATTTGATGAACCAACTGCAGTTTTAACAGAAGCAGAAGCAAAAAATTTACTAAATGCTATAAGAAAGCTTGCAAAAACGGGAATAGGAATAATTTTTATAAGTCATAGACTTGATGAAATTGTTGAAGTTGCAGATAAAGTAACAATTTTAAGAGATGGTGAGCATGTAGTTACAAAAAATATAGAAGACACGAGTACAGTTGATATAGCTCAACTTATGGTAGGAAGAAAAGTGTCTATTGAAAGAAATGAAGCTGTTAAAAGAGAAATAACTGATGAAACTATACTTAGTATTAAAGATTTGCATGTTGCTATGCCTGGTGAATATGTAAAAGGTATAAACCTTGAAGTAAAAAAAGGTGAAATACTTGGCATTGGAGGATTAGCAGGTCAAGGAAAACTCGGTATTGCTAATGGATTAATGGGTATATATCCTTCAAAAGGAGAAGTAATTTTTAATGGTAAAAAATTAACATTGAATGATCCAAAGCTTTCAATTAAGGCAGGTTTAGGTTTTGTAAGTGAAGATAGAAAAGGAATTGGCCTTCTCCTTGATGAATCTATTGAGTTAAATATAGCTTTTACGGCAATGCAAATAAATAATGACTTCTTAAAAAAATTTGGTTTAATTAAGCTTAAAGATACAAACCAAATAAGGAAACATGCAATAGATATGATAAAAGAACTTGATATAAGATGTACTTCGCCTGCTCAGTCAACTGGAAGGCTTAGCGGAGGAAATCAGCAAAAGGTTTGCGTTGCAAGAGCTTTGTCACAAAACCCAATACTTTTATTTGTTTCAGAGCCTACAAGAGGTATTGATATAGGAGCTAAAAAGTTAGTTTTAGATGTTTTACTAAAATTAAATCAAGAATTTGGAATGACTATAATTATGACATCTTCAGAACTTGCAGAATT
>JARBUP010000062.1 GCA_029239575.1 Bacillota bacterium | reverse complement strand
ATTAACTGTGGATTCATGGTTGCACAATATGCAGCAGCAGCTGTTGTTTCAGAAAATAAAGTTTTAGCACATCCTGCAAGCGTTGATTCAATACCTACATCTGCAAATCAAGAAGACCATGTAAGTATGGGAACTATTGCTTCGAGAAAAGCAGCAACAATAATTGAACACGTTAAATCAGTTCTTGGAATAGAATTAATTTGTGCAGCCCAAGCAGTAGATTTTAAAGATAAAGAAAAATTAGGAAAAGGAACTAAAGCTGCATATGATACTCTTCGTGAAAAAGTAACATTTATGGAAAATGATAGAGTAATTTATTTAGATATGGATGAAGCTAAAAAATTAGTTGGCGAAGGTATTGTTTTAGCTAATGTTGAAAAGGAAATTGGCACTTTAAGATAAAATAATTTGAAAAAAAAGTCTAAGTTTGATGTTTACTTAACATAAAAACTTTGACTTTTTTATAAATTCATATATAATTATAATTATGAATATAAATATACAATTATGAATAAGAATATATGATTATATTATTTGTGAAAACGTTTGGGGGAGTATATTATGAAAGATATATTAAAAATAGCTGAATCATTAAGTAATGAAATTATAAACTTAAGAAGGGAACTTCATAAATTCCCTGAAACTGGGTTAATTCTGCCAAAAACATCTCAATTTGTACACGATTATTTAAATAACTTAAACATATCTTACAAAACATATGAAGACCATTCAGGAATAGTTGCTTTAGTAGGTAAAAAAACAGACGGTAAAACAATAGCTATTAGAGCTGATATGGATGGCCTGAAAATAAAAGAAGAAACAAACCTTATATTTTCTTCAGAAAATGATAATATGCATGCATGTGGACATGACGCTCACACAGCTATTTTACTGGTAGTTGCAAAAATACTTAAAGAATATGAAAGTGAATTAAATGGTCAAATTAAGTTATTGTTTCAACCTGGTGAAGAAGGTCCCGGGGGAGCTTTACCTATGGTTGAAGACGGGGTACTAGAAAATCCAAAAGTTGATAATATATTAGCTTTACATGTCGGTAACTTAGCTGAATCAATAGCAAATAAAGATAATTTAAAACAAGGCGATGTAATAGTAAGTCACTCAAACATGTTTGCAGCTGATGATCAATTTTACATCAAAATCCAAGGAAAAGGAGGACATGGTTCAACTCCTGATGTAACAATAGACCCAATAGCTGTTTGTATTCAAGTTGCCAATAGTCTCCAATATATTGTGAGCAGAGAAATAAAACCTTCAAATCCATCTGTTATAACAATTTCAAGTATAACTGCAGGTAGGGAAACTTATAATATAATTCCAGAATGCGCGGAAATAAGAGGAACAATAAGATGCTTAAATTATGAAACAAGGGATTTTATATTTCAAAGAATGACAGAAATTGTAGAAGGTATATCAAAAACAATGAGGGCTGTAGGAACAATTGAATTTTTAGACGGCTATCCTCCATTAATAAATGATTATGAAATTGTTGAATCTTTTATTAAATCATCATCAGAACTAATAGGGGATGATAAAATTCATGTAATAGAAGAATCGATTATGGGCGGTGAAGATGCTGCATTTTTCTTTGAAAAAGTACCTGGATGTTATTTTTTCATAAACACTCCGTACTATGAAAATGGAATTTGCTTTCCTGCACACAATTCTAAATTTAAAATTGATGAATCTAAACTATATGTTGGTGCTGCATTACTTATAAAAACTGCAGTGGACATATTAAATGATCATTAATATATAGTTATATAGTTATGATTAATTTAAAAATAAAATGAAAAAGGAGAATGTCATGGAGAAAAGTGCAGAAAAAAAGAAAAAGTTTCAATTGCCTAGTGCACTAGTATTATTATTCATTATTATTATTATAGCTGGAGTTGCAACCTATTTTGTTCCGGCAGGGCAATATGACAAAATAGAAGATGCCGCAACAGGCAGAATGATTGCAGATCCAAATACATATCACTTAGTTGAACAAAATCCAGTATCATTATTTAAATTATTTATGTCCATACCATTGGGCATGCAGCAGGCAGGAAGTATAATATTTTTTATGCTGATAATCGGCGGAGCTATGGGAATAATGACAAAAACAGGAGCAATAGACGTAGGTTTAGGTGCTGTAGTTAAAAAAATGGCAGGAAAAGAAGCTTTAATAGTTCCTGTTGTAATGTTTATATTTTCATTGGGCGGTGCCTTTATAGGTATGTGTGAAGAAACATTGCTTTTCATTCCTTTGATGGTATCCATATGTGTTGCAATGGGATTTGACTCCATCACAGGTACTGCAATATTGTTTGTAGGAGCAGGAGCTGGTTTTGCAGGAGCTTTAACAAATGCTTTTACAATAGGTGTTGCACAAGGAATTTCAGGACTGCCTTTATTTTCAGGAATTGGATTAAGATTTGTAATTTATTGTACTTTAACCATAACAACAATTATCTATGTTTACAGATATGCTATAAAAATCAAAAAGAATCCTCATTTAAGTAGCATGCATGAAGAAGATAAAGCTATAGAACTGCATGTAGACCTTGACAATTTGCCTAAATTTACTACAAGACATAAACTTGTTTTAACAACATTTGTATTAGGAGTTATAGCACTTGTAATAGGAGTATTAAAATTTGGTTTCTATATTGACGAATTATCTACTGTATTTTTATTTGTTGCCATAGTAGCAGGTATTGCAGGCGGATTAAGCACTGAAGAAATAGCTGATGAATTTGTTAAAGGTGCATCAACATTATTATATGCAGGTATAATAATTGGTTTCTCAAGAGCAGCAACTGTTATATTAAATGATGGATTAATAATGGATACAATTATTAAAGCAATGGCTGACTCATTAAGCGGGCTGCCTGCAACAATCAGTGCTGTTGGTATGTTTGTGGTTCAAAGTTTATTTAACATCTTAGTTCCTTCAGGTTCAGGAAGCGCTGCAGTAACAATGCCAATTATGGCTCCTCTTTCAGACATGCTTGGAGTAACAAGACAAACAGCTGTATTGGCTTATCAATTTGGAGATGCTTACATGAACGTAATAAGCCCTACATCAGGACCATTCATGGCGGCGATAGCTATGAGCAGAATAAGCTATGCTAAATGGGTTAAATGGTTCTTACCGCTATTTTTAATATGGTGCTTAATTGCTGTTGTATTCTTAATAATTGCAGTAAGTATAAATTACGGACCATTCTAATCAATTATTATTTATAATTAATACGACATAAATAAGATTTGTTAAATCATAAACTATATAACTTATATAAACTCACATTCCATAGTTAATTATTGGATGTGAGTTTTTTATTAATTAATTTGATTGACTTTAAATTATAATTATGATATTATAGATGTATACAAGTATTATACATATAAAGGATAGACATTATGGAGCGAATAAATTATGTTCAAAAAAAGAAAAATTTAAGAGAGATTGCCTATAGTCAATTAAAAGATGATATATTTAAAAATAGGATTAAACCAGGTGATTGCTTAAGTGAAAACCTTATAGCAAGTGAGTTTAATATGAGCAGGACACCTGTTAGAGAAGCATTAAGAATGTTAGAAAGTGAAGATTTAGTTGAAATTAAAGATGGGATAGGCATATATGTAAAAACCATATCATTCAAAGATATTAAAGATATTTTTGAAGTAAGAAAAGCGATAGAAACATTAGCTATAAAAACTTCAATAAATAGAATAATGGATTATGAAGTTGATGAACTACGAGAAAAATTTATAGATTTATTAAATGAACATGAACATGGAGTTGATGTTTCTTTGGAAAAGTTTGCATCTGTTGATTGGGAGTTAGATGAACTCATAGTTAATAAATGCAATAATGATTATATAATTTCTATAATAAAAGAAATAAATGCTAAAATAAGAAGGTATCAATATTTATCCCATGAAGCATACAACGATGTTAAGGAAAGTACTGAACAGCATTTAAAAATTTTATCTTTAATCAAAGAAAAAAAATTAGAAGAACTTATAGAAGAAAATGAAAAACATATTGATTGGGCATTGAATTGCTTCTTAAAATAATAGCTTAGTTAAAATACTAAAAAATATTTATTTAAATCTTTTTAATTAGTTTAAGTAACATTGTATAATTTACAACGATTATATTTAAATTAACTTATCATTATATTGTCTCAAACACAAAAAATTCATAAAATTATATTAATAAAATGTTATAATCATTAACATTGACAAAATGTATGTAAATAGTATAATAGATGTATACATGTGATATTCATATCTGTATACACCAATCGACATAATAATATTACATTTCTAATCAAAACTTGTCAGCTCAGTGGATTTTCATTAAAAATTTTTATAAATTAATTCATGTATATTTTTAGTTTTTTAAAATATATTAATTTATTAAAGGAGGAGAAAATGAAATTAACACAAGTACAACAAGATATGCTTGACGGAAAGTATGGAAAAGGTACTCAATATGCAATGAAAATTCAAGTTGCAATTGGAGAATCTTTCAAAGCTGAGCGTATGGTTCCTATAACAAGAGCTCACGTAGCATTAAGCAATCAAGAAGCAGATCTCTGGTTTGCTGAAAAATTATTAAATTCAGGTGCTAAATGCAGAGTGGCTCCAACTGTAAACCCAGGATTTTGTTTATCGTATTTTACAGAAAAAAATATGGCAAGCGAAGAAGATGCAAACTTAATGCAAAGAACCCACAATGCATACAAGGGATTAGGTGCGATTTTAAGTTATAATTGCACACCTTACATAGATACAAATGTTCCTAATTTTGGGGAAATCGTTGCTTATTCTGAATCAAGTGCAACGCCGTATGCAAATGCTGTATGGGGAGCAAAAAGCAACAGAGAAGGTGCAAATTCTGCTTTGTGTGCAGCCATAACTGGATATGTTCCTGAATATGGACTTTTACTTGATGAAAACAGAAAAGGAAATATATTAGTTGAAGTACAAGCTCATATGAATACTCCTTTTGATTATCACATGCTTGGAATGATGGGTAAAAAAATTGGTAAAGGGATACCTGTATTTACAGGCTTACCAAAATATGTTTCAAAAGAAGATTTAAGAAATTTAGGAGCACAACTTAATACATCTGGTGCATATGACATGTATCATATTGTAGGATTTACTCCTGAAGCTCCGACTCTTGAAGCTGCTTTTGGAGGAAAAGAACCTTTAAGAAAAGTTATAATTACTGATGAGGATTTAAAAGAAGAATTAAATATTATTTCTTTGGAAGGTAATAGACAAATAGATTTTGCAATGTTTGGTTGTCCTCATTTTACATTGGATGAAGTAAAACATATTGCAAATAAAATAGAAGGAAAGAAATTACAAAAGGAAATGTGGATTCTTACATCAAGCCATGTGAAGGAAATGGCAGATCGTATGGGATTTACAGAAATAATTGAATCGTCAGGAGGAGCGATAGTTCCAGATACTTGTCCTGATCAACCATGTTGGAGACATCTAAAAGGAAAAATTGGTATTACTGAATCTCCTAAATGTGCTTATTATCCACAAAGAAGAGGAATTCATTTTGTAATAAGAGATTTAGATACATGTATAGAAGCTGCTTTAACTGGAGAGGTGAAATAATATGGAAGAAAACAAAAAAAAATTCAAGTGCCATAAAATTTCAGATGGTGTTGTTGAAGGTGAAGCAATAGTATCTAAAGATGACATTATGTTTTATTTAATAGACCCTACAACTGGTGTAATGATTGAGCCTTCCCATGATATAGAAGGAAAATCAATGGCTAATAAAATATTGATTTTTCCAAGTGGCAAAGGAAGTTCAGTAGTACAAGCAGATGGTTTATATCAATTAAATCAAAGAGGCAATGCACCTAAGGCAATGATAATAAAATATCCAGAAACAGTTCTTGTATCAAGTGCAATTATAATGGAAATTCCAATGGTTGATGATGTTGAAGAGGAATTTTATGATGTCGTTAAGGATGGTGATATGGTAAGAGTGGATGCTGATAATGGTATCGTAGAAATTTTATAGGAGGCTTAAATCAAATGAAACTTACCAGTTATGAACAAGATGTTTTAAATGGAAAATATGGTGAAGGTATTAAAATGGCAATGCAAATACAAGTTGCCATAGGGGACACTTTTGAAGCAGATAAAATGGTTCCAATAACTCGTGCCCATGTTGCTTTAAGCGCACAGGATGCAGATGTATGGTTTGCTGAAAAATTATTAGCAAAAGGTGCTATTTGTAAAATTTCTCCAACAGTTAACCCAAGTATAGACATTAAATATTTAAATGAACATTTACACGAAGTACCCGATGTTGGTAAAAACATAGTTGCTGCATGCAATGAAGCTTATAGAAAATTAGGAGCAACTCTGACATTTGATTGTACACCTTATTTACAACAAAATGTTCCTGCTTATGGCGAAGTTATCGCATTTTCAGAATCGAGTGCAACACCTTATGTAAATTCAGTTATAGGTGCAAGGTCAAACAGAGAATCATCTCAAAGCGCATTATGTGCTGCTATCACAGGAATGGTTCCAAATTATGGACTTTTATTAGATGAAAATAGAAAAGCTGAAATTGTTGTAGAAGTTCAAGCAGATGTAAAGGATGATTTTGATTATCAAATTTTAGGATGGTGCTATCCTGAAAAATATAAGGGTTTGGAAATTCCTGTATTTACTGGAATAAAACAAAGACCTACACCAGCAGGTTATATGAATTTTGGAGCACAATTAAATACTTCAGGCTGTGTGTCCATGTATCATATAGCAGGTATTACACCTGAAGCCCCTACTTTAGAAGCAGCTATAGGCAACAATAAAATAAAAGAAAAAATAATAATTACAGAAAAGGATTTAAAGGAAACAAGAGAAAGGCTTTGTAATGAACCTTCTAAAATTAATTTTGCAATGTTTGGTTGCCCTCATTTAAATATCGATCAAGTTGCATCTATCGCAAATGTTTGCGAAGGTAGAAAATTTGCTGTTGACACTTGGATATTAACAAGTTCTCTTACAAAAGAATTAGCTGCAAGGTCAGGTTATTTAAATATCATTCAAAGATCTGGCGGACATATAGTTGCAGATACATGTATAGATGTACCTCCATGCTGGAAACCTTATTATCACACAGTGGGTGTTACAGATTCGCCTAAATGCGCATATTACAATGAAATTAGAGGTATTAAATTTATAATTAGACCTTTAGAGCAGTGTATAGAAGCAGCCATAGCTGGGGAGGTGCTTGAATAATGAAAACATTTAAATGTACTAAAATTTCGGGGGGTAAAGTTGAAGCAGAAGTCATAGTTTCTAAAGATGCAGTTTGTTTTTATTTAGTGGAACCTGCAACAGGAATTGTTGTTGAAAAAAATCATGATATTTTAAATCAAACAATAGCAAACAAAATATTGATCATGCCTTCAGGAAAAGGAAGCTCAGTTGTACAAGCTGATGGACTTTATAAATTATCTCAAAACAAATTGGAGCCTAAAGGAATAATCGTTGAACAAGCAGACACAGTTTTAGTAAGCAGTGCAATAATTATGGAAACTCCAATGGTACATAAAGTTGATAAGCAATTTTATGATTATATTAAAACAGGTATGAAAATTATATTGGATGCGGATAGTGGTGAAATTACAATATTAGAATAATTCTTGAAACTGGTTTCTTTATTCATGATAAAAAAATTATAAAAAAATTATAAATTAAATTAAAACAAAAAATTAAAACGTATCAAAATTAGCTCTATTAAAATTTATACATGCATTAAAAATAAAATTTAAATTAAAAAGGAGAAATTTATGAAAAAGATTATTTGTTTAATTATGGCTTTAATTATGATTTTATCATTAGGAACAGGTTGTACATCAAAACAAGAAGCACCATCAAGTACAGGAACAACAACTACAGAACAAACAAACACAGAAAAGAAAGACCCAATAGTAATTAAGTATGGCCACATTTGTGCAGAAGACCACTCAGTACAATTATCAGCTTTAAAATTTAAAGAATATGTAGAAAAAGAATCAAATGGTGAAATTAAAGTTGAACTATATCCAAACGGTATACTTGGTGGTGACGTTCAAATGACTGAAGCTGTTGCAATGGGAACTTTGCAAATGGCACTTCCATCAACATCGGTTTTAGTTATGTATTCACCACAATTTGGAGCTCTTGATATGCCTTTTATGTTTACTAATACTGAAAAAGCATTTGAAGGTTTAAATGGAGGACCTATAGGAGAAAAATTAGATGCTGAATTAGAAAAAGTTGGTATTGTAAACCTTGGTTATAACTTCAACGGCATGAGAAGTATGACTAACAATGTAAAACCTATAAATGAACCAGCTGATTTAGCAGGTATTAAAATGAGAGTTATGGAAAGTCCAGTATTTATAGACATGTTTAAATATTTAGGTTCTAATGCAACACCTATGAGTTTTAGTGAATTATTTACAGGATTGCAACAAAAAACTGTTGATGGACAAGAAAACCCAGCATCTTTAATCTATGCTTCTAAATTCCAAGAAGTTCAAAAATATTTAAGTTTAACAGAACATGTTTACAGTTTCTGTGCAAATTTAATGAACCAAGATTTCTATGACAGTTTAACAGATGATCAAAAGAAAATAGTAAATGAAGGCGCAAAACAATTTTTAGTTGATTGGCAAATAAATTCAGAAGTTAATGATAATCAAAAATTCATTGACAAGTTAAAAGAAGCTGGAATGGAAGTAAATGAAGTGTCAGCTGAAAATAAACAAAAATTCGTAGAAAAGGTAGCTCCTATGTACGTTCAATATGAAAAAGAATTAGGAGCAGAAATATTCGATATTATCGAGCCATACAGACAATAAAACTATATTTAACAATTAATTCAGGCATAAATATTTATAGAAAGGTCGTATATTATGAAAAAACTGGTGAATTTCTATAATAAGTTTGAAGAATATACGCTCGTTCTAAGTTTGATTATAACTGTAATAGTTATATTCATACAAGTAATTGCCAGATATGTATTTAACTCTTCGCTCTCTTGGAGCGAAGAGTTTTCAAGATATTTGTTCATATGGCAAACTTGGCTTGGTGCAAGCGTAGCTTTAAGACATGACAAGCACATTCGTTTAGAAATATTAGATAATAAATTCGGTCCTAATGGTAAAAATGCAATGATTATTATAGCTGATATTTTATGGCTTGCTTTTGATATATTCTTAATTTTTAATGGAACAGAACTTGTTACAAAACAATTGATGAGGGGCACAAAGTCAGCTGGTATTGGAATACCATTAGCATTTGTTTATGCAAGTTTACCTTTTAGCTCTTTTATTATAGGTTTAAGATTGATAGGAGAAATAGTTAAAACGTGTAAATTATTTAAAACAGCAGGGGGTGAAAATTAGTGGAAGTTTTAACACTGTTTGGTTCATTTATTTTGTTAATATTTATTAAAGTTCCCATCGGTTATGCCATAGGCATGGGAACTATGATAACTCTGATGTTGTTTTCAGATATTCCATTGCTTTTAATCACACAAAATGCTGTGGCAGGCGTAGATTCATTTCCATTAATGGCTATTCCGTTTTTTATTTTAGCAGGTAATATAATGTCTACAGGCGGAGTTGCTAAACGTCTTGTTGACATGGCAAGTTTAGCTGTTGGACGAGTTACAGGTGGTCTTGCAATGATTACGACAGTTGTATGTATGTTTTTTGCTGCTATATCAGGTTCTGCAATGGCAACAACTTCTGCAGTTGGTGCTTTCATGATTCCTGAAATGGAAAAAAAGGGTTATGATAGAGGATTTGGTGCATCTATTGCAGCTGCTGCAGGAACCATAGGAGTTATAATCCCACCGAGCATTCCATTCGTACTTTATGGAGTTGTAACTGGAACATCAATTGGAGATTTGTTTAAAGCAGGTTTCTTTCCAGGTATTGCAATGGGTGTTGGATTAATGATAACTTGCTATTTTATTTCTAAAAAAGAAGGATATAGAGGAACATATGAAAAATTTACTTTTGCAGAAAAATGGGCTAAGTTTAAAGATGCCATTTGGGCAATTTTATCACCTGGGATAATTTTAGGTGGTATATATTCAGGAGTATTTACTCCTACAGAAGCTGCAGTTGTATCAGTTGTTTATTCAGCTATAATAGGTGCATTTGTATATAAAGAATTAACATTTCAAAAATTATATGATGCTTTAAGAGATACTATTATAGTAAATGGTCTTACAACATTTATGGTTGGATTATCAGCTGCGTTTGCTGCGTATTTAAGCATGGAACAAATACCTACTATGATAGCTAATTCTATATTATCTTTTACAGATAATCCAATATTACTTTTGTTGATTATAAATGTATTTTTATTGGTTGTAGGATGTTTCATAGATAATATACCTGCTACAATTATATTAGCACCTATTTTACTTCCTATAGTTACAAAATTAGGTATGTCTCCTGTACAATTTGGTATCATTCTTACAATGAACTTAGCAATTGGATTTACAACACCTCCTTATGGAATAGATTTATTTGTTGCTTCGGCTATAGCTGATGTTTCCATAGAAAGAATGATGAAAACAATGAAGTGGTTAATTTTATCACTTTTAATAGTTTTATTGTTAACAACTTACTTTAGTCCGCTTTCCATGTTCCTTGTAAATGTATTAAAATAGTTAATTGGAGGCATATATGCCAATTTTATTAGAAGAAGATAATAATATAAATTTGCCTAAAATGTATAAAGTAAAACAATCGTTTAATAAAGATAAATTAGATGATATAGAAGGTACAATTAAATTAGAAATAAATAAAGATGAAATAAAATCCAAAATAAAAATAGGTCAAAAAGTAGCTGTTGCTGTTGGCAGCAGGGGAATAAAAAATATATCAAAAATTGTTAAATCTGTAGTAGATGAAATTAAGTTTGCAGGAGCTGAGCCATTCATTGTTTCTGCAATGGGTAGCCATGGGAGCGGGACAGAAGAAGGTCAAAGAGAAATTTTAAATGGCTATGGTATTACTGAAGAATCAATGGGTGTAAAAATTATCACTAAAATTGATGTTGTTGAAATTGGCAAAACAAAAAAAGGTATTACAGTTTATTTCGATAAAACATCTTTTGAAGCTGACTTAATTGTTCCTATTAACAGAGTTAAACTTCATACTGATTTTGTATCGGACATACAAAGCGGTATATGTAAAATGCTCGTCATAGGATTAGGAAATCATAAGGGTTGCACTTCCATACATGAAGAAGATTTTGATTGTTTTGGAGAATTGTTAAAAGAAGCCGCAACAATGATAATGGAAAAAGTAAATGTAGGATTTGGTGTTGCCATAGTAGAAAATGCATATGACCAAACCGCTTTAATAAAAGCAATACATTCTGAAAATTTAATTGAGGAAGAAATAAAATTAGTAAAAATAGCTAAACAAAATATGCCTACTTTAATGATTCCTGATATTGATATATTAATAGTTCAAGAAATTGGAAAAAACATTTCTGGAGCGGGATTTGATCCAAATATTTTAGGAAAAAGTTATATATTAAATGAATTTGTTTTAGATGTCCCTAAAATAAAAAGAATGATTCTCCTTGACATAACAGAAGAATCTCATGGTAATGGAATAGGCCTTGGTATATTTGATATAATAACTAAAAAGGTTTTTGACCAGCTTGATTATGAATCAATATATACAAATGGAATAGCAGTTAAATGTATTGATGATTGTAAAATACCTTTAATCGCTGAAGATGAATATGAAGCATTAAAAATAGCAATAAAAATTTTAAGAAAAGCGGATAAAGAAAACCTTAAAATAGTTAAAATTAAAAATACTCTTCAATTAGAATATATAGAAATTTCTGAAGCTTTATTAAATGATGTTTTAAACAATGAAAGATTGACATTAATTAATACATAACCTCCACGAACAATATAAAAGAAAAAACTCATTTTACTAATGAGTTTTTTCTTTTGCTAATATCATGACAAGCTTATTAAAACTATATAC
>JARBUP010000365.1 GCA_029239575.1 Bacillota bacterium | reverse complement strand
AAATCCGTGAGGAAGGGACCCATCAGGAGTTGTTGACTAAAAAGGGAATATATTATAAACTGTACAAACTTCAGTATGAGCATTGATAATGATTCATGTCATTTAAAACGTCATCGAAAGATGGACAATAAATAAATAGGAGGATAATTATGATTAAGGTGGTAGCAAAAGCAAATTATTATGAAGATAAGGTCGAAGATGTAGTTAACCTTTATGAAGAGCTTGTAAAAGAAACAAGAAAAGAAGACGGCTGCATATCCTATAGTTTATTCAAAGATACTAAGGATCCATCGATTTTAACTATGATTGAAGAATGGGAAAGCCAAGAAGCATTAGATTTACATATAAAGTCAAGTCATTTTACTACAATTGTTCCAATTATATCCAAATTCAGAAAAAGCAGTGAATTGAATATATACGAGTTAGTGTTATAGCTAATGAGCTATTAAAGTTATTTTGATATAGTCCAATGAAGGTTTCGACATATTTTATTGTCGGGACCTTTTTATTTTCATATAAATTTGAATAATCTTTAAGACATTATTGAAGTTATTGCTTTTTTATTATTAAGTCACTCTTTGTCTTTATAGGAATAATATAAATATAGCTAATGATATATATTTCTTTAGTTAATATAAAAGAAAGGAATGAAAATTGTGCATATAGATAGTAACGATAATTTTGTACCAATGGTACCATATATGCCTTTGGATCCAATACCGGGTTACGCATATGTTCCTTATCAGATTAACCCGATGTACTTCAATAACATCAATGAAGCTTTCGTTCATGGAACAATTTTTCCCGAGCTAGTTACTCCATATTTAGAGTTTTTTCAGAAAGGGGTGCAATCATGATTAGAAGAAACAATCTTATAAATGAAGAACATCTCATGCTGTTAGATATTCAGAAATTGGAGTTTGCAATTTATGACCTGGCTTTATTTTTAGATACTCATCCAAATGATCCTGCTGCTCTTTACAGACATAAAATGCTAACCGAACAACTTATGCAGTTAAAACATGTCTACGAAGCTAACTTTGGAATAATGTCTGTAATGGGTCATGAATTAGGTGACACATGGCGTTATATAGACAGTCCATGGCCATGGGACAAATAATATATAGAAAGGAAGGATCATTAGAATGTTTATATATGAAAAAAAATTACAGTATCCTGTAAGAGTGTCAAATAAAGACGTAAGAATGGCCAAAGCTGTATTAAACCAATATGGCGGTGCTGACGGTGAAGCAAGCGCAAGCATGAATTATTTAACTCAACGATTCAGCATGCCTTTAAACGAAACAAAAGGATTACTTACAGATATAGGAACCGAAGAACTGGGACACATGGAGATGGTTGCTACTTTGTTTAAAAAACTGATTCAAGGCGCTACCAGAGATGAATTAATTGCTGCAGGCATGGGTGGTTATTATGCAAATCATGAAACTTGCCCATTCCTACTAGATTCGGATGGTGTGCCTTGGTCTGCAAAATATACTCAGGCAAAGGGAGATCCTGTTGCTGATTTATACAATGACATGGCTGCTGAACAAAAAGCGAGAGCTACCTATGAAGGCTTAATTGTACTGACAGATGACCCATTGGTTAAAGACACATTGAGATGGTTAAGAGAAAGAGAAATAGTCCACTTCCAAAGATTCGGCGAAGGCCTAAGACTGGTTGAAGAATACGCTTCAAATAAAAGATACTTCTAATATACTATGCAACAAAACGCATGTTAAATAATTACATGCGTTTTTGTTTTATTTTATATCACCATAAGAGCATTAGAGTACAAAATCAAAACCGCAAGCTAAATTACCCGCGATTTTTAACTTTGCACTCTTAAATTTAACTGTTTGTTAGCAAAAATCCCATTACTGCACCATATAAAATTGAATTTAAAGGTTTTGATGTAATAGGACATGTTCCTGTTGAACAACCTATAAATTTATAATAAAGAAATCCCAATAAACCACCAATTGCTGCTCCTGTTAACACTTTCAACTGCATTTTATCAACCTCCCAGAATATAAAGACATTCTTATATTAATATTTATCTTGTATTTTGTCGGTGATTTTATCACATAGATAGTTATTCCATTTGAGATGCTCTTGCATATATTTCTTCCTTTTCTGTTTTGGAAAGAAGTTTTTCTGTTGTAAAGGCAATTATGGCAATCCCAATTAAATCTAAAACAAATCTTGTAACCATGAATTTAATTCCCATTGATGAAGCTTCAAATAACAATAACGGAATTTTTGTTGTAGACCAAGCTCCAATCATTATTAAAACATTTGATAGTTTGCTTCCTTTTTTTAAAAGCACTACTGCTACTGGAAAAGCAGCATATAGTGGACCAGCTGCAGCTGATCCAAGCACAAATGCAATAAGCACTCCAAATAAACCAGAATTTTCACCCATATATTTGACCATTGTTTCTCTTTTTACCCAGACATCCAACAGTCCAAGCAATATAAAAATCGGTGGTATTATATAAAGCATTTCAAGAGCATTTTTCCATGTTATTTCAATTGATTTCAAACCTATTACAGGATTAACAGCTAAAATTATTATATTAATAATTGCTATAACTATAAAAAATTTATATCTCTTTATAAAATTCTTTAATTTGTCCATTACATCACCACCCCCATTATAAATGCTACTATAAGTGAAAAAATAAATGCCTCTGCATTTCTTATTAATGAAGCCTTTTTTCCGAAAAATTTCATTTCAA
>JARBUP010000364.1 GCA_029239575.1 Bacillota bacterium | reverse complement strand
ATAACTACCTAAGAATGGAACTCCTATCCTGTAATCATAATAAACTGTAGATGTGAAGTTAATTACGAACAAAAGAGTATCCTCATCACTTCTACTTCTTCTTGCAAAAATTAAAATGCTTTGTTCATTATTATCTGCTTCTATCCAATTAAATCCTTTATAATCATGATCTAATTCCCAAAAAGCCTTATTATTTAAATATAATTTATTCAAATCTTTAAAGAACAATTGTGTTTTCTTGTGCATTTCTAAATCATCTAACAGATTCCAATCTAATTGTGAATATTCTCTCCATTCGACTTCTTGTGCAAATTCAGAGCCCATAAATAACAACTTTTTACCTGGATGTCCCATCATATACCCAATGAAAGCTCTAAGTCCAGCAAACCTATTCCACTCATCTCCCCACATCTTATCTATTAAAGATTTTTTACCATGAACAACCTCATCATGTGATAGTGGCAATAAATAATTCTCTGCGTAGTTGTACATCATTGCAAAAGTTATATTTTTATGATTATGTTTTCTATACTCAGGATCTATTTGAACATATTCTAAAGTATCATTCATCCAACCCATGTTCCATTTAAAATTAAACCCTAATCCATCATAGATTGTAGGTTTTGTAACATTAGGCCAAGCTGTTGACTCTTCAGCTATCATAAGAGCTGTTGGATATTCTGTGAAAACTGCTTTATTTAGTTGTTTTAGAAAATCTATTGCTTCTAAATTTCCATTTCCGCCATATTTATTTGGTACCCATTCTCCATGTGATCTACTGTAATCTAGATATAAGATGCTAGATACAGCATCAACTCTTAAACCATCAATATGAAATTCTCTAAACCAATATAATGCATTTGATATCAAATAACTTTTTACTTCCGTTCTTCCTAAATCAAAATTACAAGTTCCCCAACCTTTATTTTCAGCTCTCCATTCGTCTTGATATTCATATGTTGGTGTTCCATCAAACTTATATAATCCATGTGAATCTTTACAGAAATGTCCTGGAACCCAATCCATTATTACTCCTATATTTTCTT
This sequence comes from Bacillota bacterium, assembly GCA_029239575.1. GTDB lineage: Bacteria > Bacillota > Clostridia > Tissierellales > Sedimentibacteraceae > Sedimentibacter. Next base: position 1,701 of record JARBUP010000364.1, on the reverse strand, counting down.
CATGTAATTTATTTATTAACTTCTTTAGCCCTTCAAGATTTCCATATCTGCTTGTTGGTGAATAATACCCTGTACCTTGATATCCCCATGACGCATCTAGTGGATGTTCTACAAGAGGCATAATTTCAACATGTGTATAACTCATTTCTTTCAAATACTTAGGTAATTCTTTAGCAATCTGCTCATATGTTAAAAATCCACCCTCACTATTTGTTTTCCATGATCCTAAATGTATTTCATATATATTTATTGGTTGCTCTAATACATTTATTTTATTTCTTTTAACAATCCATTTTTCATCTGTCCACTTAAACTCCTTTGGTGTATATATAATTGATGCATTATTAGGCCTTAACTCTGTTTGTATTGCATATGGATCAGCTTTATATTCTCCTCTTTCACCACTTTCTTCTATAACACAATATTTATATCTATCACCAACTTTAGGCTCTGTAAAAAAGCCTTTCCATATACCATTTTCCGTAATCTTTTCAAGTTTAAATTCTTCACTTACTTCAAATTCATTAAAATCGCCAACAACATAAACACCTTTTGCATTAGGTGCCCAAGTCGCAAATTGTACACCTTTTTTCCCATTTTCAGTTTTAGTGTGAGCTCCAAAAATATTATATGCCTCATAATTGTTTCCTTGATGGAATAAATATGTGTTAAAGCTTGTTAATTCTGACTTATCCAATTTATCATCAACCTTTTTATTTGTATTTCTTGCTGGTTGCTTCTTCACTTGTGATTTTACTTCTTTAGATATTTGTTTTCCCTCTGCTTTTGCCGCAATTGTTTTTTTAGCAACTGTTTTTCTTGTAGTTGTCGATTTAGTACTGGTTGCTGTTTTTTTAGTTTTGCTTGCAACTATCTTCGCCTCTGCATTTTCATCTGTTGCAGATAATTTATTTGTTCTGTCGCCTTTAGTTTTCAAGGCACTGTCCTTAGTTTTTTGCGATCTTGAAGAAGATTTAACAGCAGTACTTCTTCTGGCAGTTGTTTTTTTAGCACTAACCTCAGTTTTGTCTTTTAAATCCTTGTCATCTTCTAATACGCTAATTTCCTTTTCTTTAATCCCCGGTTCTATTTTAGTTTCTTCAGTTGATAAAACTTTCTTTTGAGAATTTTGCTTAGTTTTTATAGCATTTTGACCATCTGCAATATTTTTTTTAGTAAGACTTTTTACAACTTTCTCATCTGATTTATCTATAATACCTGAAACAATAACTTCATTTTCACTTTTACTATTTTTAGAATCTTTTCTCATTTGCCAATACCCCCATCCATATTTATTCCCTCTCATTTTTTTAATTTAATTTTGATTTAATATATATCCATTTTACCAAATTTTGTGCGTAATTTCACTTATTTTTTAGAATTTTTTATAAAATTTTTAATTTAATTTATTTTAAGAATATTCAGAATGTAGATTTTTACTAATATAATATGTATATCTAATTTCACCTTTCTTATCATAAAAATCCCTTCATATTAACACTCCTTTTCTACAAACCGTTTACAACTAAAGTTATGTTATATTAATAGCTAATATATTTGTAGTTGAGTTCTGAATTAAATACTTCAAACGCAAAAAAAGATAGCCTAAATGACTACCTTTTTATCTTACCTCGCAACGTCCTACTCTGCCACACAGTCTCCCATGCAGTACCATCGGCGCTATAGACCTTAACTTTCCTG
>JARBUP010000363.1 GCA_029239575.1 Bacillota bacterium | reverse complement strand
CATTTTTTCTGAAATCAATAATAAAAGCATAATTTTAGTTATGCTTGCCGGCGGCATTTTGTCATTACTGTTTTTTTCAAACAATATTTGACCATCATCACCGTTGATTAAAATAGCTGCACGAGACTGCATACTCTCTGCTTCAATTCCGAATGCAGGAACAACCATCATATTAGCAATTAGCAACATTAAAAAAAATATGGCTATATTTTTCTTCATAAAAACTACCTCCTTTTATGAATTAGAGTAACCATATTTGGTTTATATATACAATCGTCTAACATTTCATGGATGATTTTTTCCGTCAGATGTTAGTAATTGTTATATTTTTTATATTCATCTATAAATTTCAGTGCAATTCTTTTTTTTATTTTACCTACGGCTTGTCTACTTATTCCAGTTAATTTCGATATTTCTGTAACGGAGTAACCATTTAAGAAGTATAAAAAGACCTTTCTTTGATTTCCTATTAAAATTTCATCCATATATTTAATAAATTCTGAACTTTCCGTTGAAAGCTCCTCTTTGTCATTATCATTATCAATGTAATCAATAATATCCGTATCTATTAATATTTCGTGCGAGTTAATATATGAATTTTTTTTCGATAATCGAATGTATTCGTATTTTATACTGCCATTAATATATTTAACAGCATTAGTTTCTTTGAAATTTTTGATTTTTTTAAGATCTAACTTATTTATTAGTATAAGCATAAATATAATTAAGTCTGTTTCTGCACAATAGTAATTTAGTTTTCTTGCATAATATTTTATTGTTTTATTAAACTTTTCAAGTATTAATAGTTTACTTTTTTCATCATTCTTTTCTACTGCGTTTAATATTAATTCATGCAATGAATGTATCAAATTTATCAATCCTTTTTATTATCCTATAAGTTCTATATGTGAAATATGCAAAAAGGTTTTTAAATTTGAGCAATTAAGGTAATTGCATTGAGGTGCATGAGTTATTTTTTTAAATTCAGGGGCACTTTTGAGTTTCTCTAGGATGACAACGAACATTCTTGGATCGGTATCACATCAGGTGGAGAATCAGCATATCTTCATATTATCCTGAAGTTCATGTATTCTATTTAAAGCTCAGAAGAAAGAGGAAGTAGTTATCAAACTATAAGTTCTGGTCTAAGTGAAAATAAAATAGAAAATATCAAAAATGACATCAGTGAAATAAAAAATCTATAAAAAAATATTTTTTTTAAATTGGTTTACATTTTTCTAAAAAAATTACTTTAATATAGTGTAAGACAAAATTAACCTATCGGTAATTAAGTTTTATAAAATAAAATAGGAGTGAATAACAAATGCCACATTTAATATTATCTAACCCATCAACTAATGCATGTGATTATGAAGTATATTTGAGTAATCCATTTAACACAACTTATTATAAAGGATTAAGAATTACAAGTACTAATTATGGCAGTTCTACATCTACCGTTAGTAGCTATGTAGTGAGTGTATTAGCACAAAGTTCATCTTCTCAGTATGTGAGAGGTAAAGTAACTAGTGGAATGAGTGCGGGAAGAACATATACATTATATGCTTATGCCCAAGCTCAAAATGGCACATGGTATTTAGCCGGTTCAGACACTATTACTACGCTAAATGCCAATTACGCAATGTATCCATGCAAAGTAATGAGTATTTCGGCAGATTATAATGATGATTACACACATCTTGATCACTCAAAAGGATATCCTGATGGAATATACGATTGGCCTTGGGATGATAACTGTGGAGATACCGGAAGGTCATATATATACTGTCCATGTGACGAAATGGAAGTTAAAAGGGTATATGGAGTAGGCGATACATCAAAGACAAATACTATTTGGTTACGTTCAACAACACAAGTAAAATTGGCTAATGGTTCAACTGATTATTTAGTAATGATGGTAATTCATCCTAACGATGATACATTACAAAATATATCTGTAGGAGATAGATTTACAAGAGGACAAGCTATGTTTAAAGAGGGTAAAGAAGGAATTTCATTAGGATACCATTTTCATATATCCTTAGGATTAGGTTCTATTGAAGGAACTGGTTGGAGAAATGTTCCGGATACCCCATACTATGTTATATATACTACTAATGATCCAATTAAGCCTGAAAACGCTCTATATATAAACTCTAATTTTACAACTGTAATAGATAAAAAGGGCTTAAATTTTAAATATATGAGTTTTTAAATAATTATATATTAATTATTTAAATCAAAATACAAGTGTAAGTTATACAGCATTCGATATTTGAAATTCGAATGCTGTATTTCCTGCAATAAAATAAATTTATATAAAATATTTATTTGACCGGCTCAACACTATGTATTCTTAAAAAATTTTTACCGTCTTCATTTATAACTTCAAAAATTATTTTATATACTCCATGATTTATATTAGCTTCTTCTCCAAATGGATTAAGAGAAATAAGTTCAAATTTTACTTCAATATAATTAGTATCTGCCAATGAATTTATTGCAATATTTTCATATGTGTAATAGCTATAAGGCATGCCTTTTTCTACGGAAAAAGTCATTTCATTTAAATTTTTATCATAATTATCTTCTATAATAGGATCACAAATTTGTAATGAGCAAACATTCCATTATTTTCAATGCGTATTTCAGGAATATTATTATATGGATAGTCAGGATCTTCTGTGTAAATAAACATAGTTACTACAAAATCAAAAATATCTCTACTTGAAAAAGTTATTTTTTCATTGCTATTAATCTGTTTCTCTTTTAAAATATTCATTAATATATGTTTTGTTAAAGCTTCGGCTTGTTTATATAGCAGTTCTTTATCATAGTTTATTATATCAATATGTTCTTGTACATTGTTTACTTTTGAACAACCAAATGTGTTGCTTGTTAACAATATAATACAAATTAAAATTAAAAAAAATTTTTTCATAATTACCTCCCTTGGTAAATTGCATTTATTATAATTCAATTTAAAACAAAAAGAAATGGTACAGTTTCAATTTGAATGTTCATAATTTAATTTGAAACTTTTATGAACGGACAAATCAAGTCTATTTTCCTACATGATAAATAATGTATTTCTTAAGACGAAAGCCATTAATAAAATGTTCCTGATTGTATCATATATTTTTTATTATGCAAAAAATCAGTGCTTGTCAAGCACTGATTTATCGTTAATGTATGGTATTATGTCGAATTATTTGTTAAATAGTCTATTGCCAAGAAAATTAAATAACTATATTTCCCAATACACTTTCACCTTGAATATTGTTTTCAATTTTAAGCATTTCAAGTATTGTTTTGCCTATTGTTGCATATGTGTCTAGAATTCCAAGGTTGTTGTTTTTCTTAATACTATTTCCATAAAATATTAAAGGGATGTATTCTCTTGAATGGTCCGTACTTGCAGTTGTTGGGTCGCACCCATGGTCTGCTGTAATTATGAGGACATCATCTTCCTTTAGATTATCAATTATTTCCGGAAGTTTTTCGTCAAAATATTTTAAAGCATCAGCATAACCTTGCACATTGTTTCTGTGTCCATAAACCATGTCAAAGTCAACAAGATTTGTAAATATTAATCCCTTAAA
>JARBUP010000362.1 GCA_029239575.1 Bacillota bacterium | reverse complement strand
ATAATTTACATCTATAGTTAACATAAATATGATAGAATATATTTAACTGCATTAATAAATGAAAGGAACGAATATATAAATATGAAAGAATATAGTTTTATTAACGGAAAAGAACAGATATTTAAAAAAGAGCGTAGAGTTAATAAAAGATATAAATATGATAATAAATTTAAAATCGAAAGTATAAATTCAAAAAAGGTTGATATTGAGGTTCAGGGAGTTGATCTTTCGATTTCAGGTATAGGTTTCATATCAAATGAAAGAATGAAAGTAAATGATATGCTGGAAATCGCATTTAATTATAATAAAGTGACTATTCCAGTTATTATAAAAATACAACATGTAAATTTATATGATGCAGGTTTTTATATAGGTGGCCAATTTATGGCCTTGCAAGACATGTATAGAGCAGTATTGAAAGATTTAGATTAATATTTTTAATAAATTAAACGACGTGCAAAAAGCACGTCGTTTAAAATTGTGTTCTTAATGTTGGAATTGTTTATTTATAGTTCCAATTTTAGTTTGATTATTTTCTTCATGAAATTGATAATTTGAATTGAGTTTCTTATAGACATTAAAATAAACCCATACAGCATTTATTAGTAATAATGCACTTGTAACAAAAAATACATATCTTATCCCTAAAGTTCCGGCTATCTGACCACCTAAAATTGAACCTGCAAAAGTACCCAAATAAGCAGCTGACATAGTAAATCCAAAAACTCTTCCTATAAGATTTGATGGTGTGATTTTTTTTATTAAAATATTTACAGATGGTGTTAATCCAGCAGCAGTTAAACCTAGCAAAAATCTAAGGAGCATTAACTGCCAAGTACTTTTTACAAAAGCTTGAGGTATAAAGATAATTCCAGCTAATATAAGTGCTGTTAAAATAATTTTATGTGTTCCTATTTTATCAGATAATTTTCCAAGCTTTGGAGCAGCAAGGATATTTGCTAGACCAGATGCAGAAAAGGTTATTCCAGCAAGCATGGAAACATGTTTTGAATTTATTGAAAGTTGAGAAACATATACTGTAATAATAGGCTCTACTGAATATAAGGCTACAGTTAATATGAAAAAAGTTACAAAAAGAGTAATGGTTAAATTTTTGTAAGGAATAGTATCCCATACTTCCTTCATGCTTTGAACTTTTTTATCTGAACGAGTGAAGGATTCCTTAACAAATAAAGCAGTTGTAATAAATGCAATGAAAAGTAACCCGCCTGTTAAAAAAAATACATTTTGCAAGCCAAAGCTTTCTTCAATAAAACCTCCTAGAGTTGGACCTAGTAAAGAGCCTGCAATATTAGCTGTTGAAAGAGTTCCTAAGGCATATCCGGCATGTTCCTTTTCTGTTTGAGTTGCTATTAAGGTTGTGCAGGCTGTACTATAACCTGATATTATACCTTGAAGTAATCTAAGTCCTATTAATGCATAGACATTTGGAGCAAAGCCCATACAGCTTATAATTATTGTCATACCAAGGCTGGCTCTAAGTAACATTGGTTTTCTTCCAACTCTATCAGCAGCTTGTCCCCAAATTGGCGAAAAAATAGCTAGAGATATAAAAGTTACTCCAAAAGCGATTCCTGAAAATTTTGAAACTAGGGCTGGATCACTAACACCAAGTTTATTAATATAAAGGGGAAGTATAGGTGCTATTTGGCTTAAGCCAACACCAGTAACAAACATTCCAAACCAACAAACTATCAAATTTCTTTTCCACATTTTCATAAAACATCTAATCCTTTATCTTAATTTTAGGGCATTACAAAGAAGATTCTTAAGCTATATTTTAAGTTAAGGCTTCATTATGCCTATTTATATTTATAATACTTATCATTATAAGAATAAACTATTAAATATAATTTGTAAACTATAAAAAATAGTTTATTCTTATAATTTGATGTTTGATAAAAATAATTTATCGTGATAAACTATTTTTATTAATTAAAATTTTAAGGGGCGATTAAATGGTGCAAAAGCGAAATTTGACTAAGGAGAAAATTATTGAAACTGCTTTTTCTTTAGCTGATGAAATTGGGTTAAATCAAATCTCATTTCAAAAGATTGCAGAAAAATTGGGAATAAAATATCCATCCTTATATAATCATTTTGATAATATAGAAGATTTGAAAATTAAAATGACAATTCATTTTTTAAATAAACTTAACTCTAGATTAATGGAAAGATTAATTGGTAAAAGCGGTGAAGCTGCTATTATTGAATTTTCGTATGTTTATAGAGAATTTGCAGTAGAAAATAAGTCTGGTTACAGACTTTATATGAATATACCAAGCACAGAAAATGATGAAGTGAAACGATTATCAAAAGAAACAACTACAATAATTCGCAAGATTTTGGAGTTCTATATGGAAGATCAAGCCCAAATAATTCATAAAAGTAGAGCTTTGAGAAGTTTATTGCATGGTTTTGTTTCTTTAAGCTCTCATGGATATTTTCAAAATCCAATAAATCTAGAAGATAGTTTTAAATTCATGATTACTGATTTTATATTATCCATTTCTAAAAAATAAAATTGTAATTATCAATGTTTAATAATCAATTATTGAAGCATGTTGATTTTCCTTGGAAATCTTTAAGTATTTAATTAAATTATTATTATTGATTAGAAAAAAAGAAAGGTTAAATAATATGAAATTATATAGTAAGTATTTTAATAAGTATAAAGTACCATTCTTAATTGCTGTTTTTTGTGTTGTTTGTGAAGCAATTTGTGATTTGCTTGGTC
>JARBUP010000061.1 GCA_029239575.1 Bacillota bacterium | reverse complement strand
TTTCATCATGTTTTGTATTCATTATATCCTCCATAATTATATAAAATCAATTTATATTATTTATTGTATTCTAATTATATATTGAGTGTGATATGCGAAGTAAATCAAAATATAATTAATGTAATAAAAAACAATTAAGCATATTTAATTAATGTTAAACAGAATAAAAAATATTGTTTTTTTCGGTAATAAATGATATAATTTAACAAAATATTACAAATACTTTAATAAATTTTAAAGGAGAAGCAAAAAGTGTTAAATCAACCTTTGTATTCGTTATTTATAAGACTGATCCCAGAAGCCTTTATAATTATTTATTCAATATATAGATTAACTAACACAAAAATAAATTTGAAAAAGTTAATTATATCAAGTATTTTAGGCGGCATTGGAGTATATATTGCAAGACTGTTACCAATTCATTTTGGAGTTCATACGATTATCGCTATTATGATGTATGTTTTTTTAACAGTAAAATTTAATAATATTGATATACATAAATCAATTTCTACTGTTTTGTTAGCACATGTATTTCTCTTTATTTCAGATTTTATATTAGTTATTGTTTATACTAAGATTTTAAGATTATCTTCAGATGTTATATTAGGGCAAACTTGGATAGCAAATGTTGCCGGTATTCCATCATTAGTTATATTTTATCTTATAATTACTTTAATCTTATATTTTAAAAGCAAGAGGGTTAATTATGAGTAATATTGAAAAAGTTTCTGATATTATTGCTTCTAAACTTGCAACAAAATTAATAATGGATAGTAATGAGGAAGAAGTTTTAGCTTATGGAGCTTTTTTGCTTATTCAGACAATTATGTCAATATTGTTAGTCTTAGTATTCGGGTTCGTTTTTAATGTTATTATTGAAATAATTATTATTTCCGTTTCAGCATCGATTCTAAGAAAATATTCAGGAGGTGCTCATGCAACTTCGCCAATTAATTGTGCTATTATTGGAATGATTGTATTCGGAGTTCTTTCATTACTTGTAAAACAATTTTTATTTAACTTTATTTTTTGGCATTTAACATTAATTATAATTGTGTCTTTTGTAATTGATTTTTATATTATTTATAAATATAGTCCAGTAGGAACAGTAACTAAACCATTAAAAAATGAAATAAAAAGAAAACGTTTAAAAAGAATATCAATTAATTGTGTAATTGGATTATTTATTTCAAGTATAATCCTATTGTCTATATATTTATATACAAAACAAATTATTTTAATTAATATTGCTACTTGCATCTCAGTAGGTGTTGTATGGCAATCTATAACATTGGTATCCCTAGGGCAAAAGATAATAGATTTTATGGACAAAGTATTGGGAGGTACAAATAAAATTTTAAGGAGGACAAACAAATGAGAAGAATAACTCTAAAAGTTATGACATTATCTGTAGCATTGTTAACATTTTTAGCTACAACTACAGTAGCTTCTGCATGTTGGTTTGGAGCATATCAACCTGAAGAACCAAAATCATTAAGAGAAGAATAGCAAAAGGGGGGTCTAGTTTGACCTCTTTTTTAATAAAATAGGTAACGAATTGTAGGTGATAAAGTTGACACAATTTGATATAAATAGAAAACAAAAAATATATGAGTTAATATCTGTTTTAAAACTAATATCATTGTTAATATGTGGAATGGTTTTATTTACGCAATATCCAGAAGAAAGTTATAATGAAATTTGGATGACTAATGAAACTAATAACATATATACTATGAATTATATAGGTATTATTATTTTAGTTTTTATTTGTGAGGGTTGGTTATATACAAATAAAAAGAATATATCTAATCAAGTTTTTAACTTAAATGGTTTTATTGAGACAATAGTATTTATTTTACTATATACTGGATTGATTTTTATATCTGGTTTTCATGAAAGTCAGTATAAATTTTTGTTTTTATTTATTATTATTGCAAATACCATACAGTATGGTTTTAAAGTTGGAATTAATACCGCTATTATAAATTCTTTAATTATTTTAACCATAGATTTATTAGGAGTTAAAACAAGCAACATTAATAAATATTTTGAAGTGGATTTAGTTTTATCAGGTGTATTTATAATGGTTGCTTGGCTTTTGGGATACTATGTTAAATTAGAAAATCAATACAGAGATAAAGCTATGCTATTAGCAAATTTAGATGAGCTTACTGGTGTATATAATCATAGATATTTTCAAAATACGCTTTCTCAACATATTGAAGAAGCTAAGAAAAAGAATACAAATATTTGTCTGTTGTTTATTGATATCGATCATTTTAAATATTACAATGATCTTTACGGACATAGCGCAGGTGATGTAGTATTGAGTAGATTTGGTGAAATATTTAAGCAAACTGTAAGAGAACAAGACATTGTAGCTCGTTACGGCGGTGAAGAATTTGCTGTTATTATACCTGATATTTGTGAAGAAGAAGCTGTTAAAATTGGAAATAGAATAAGGGATGTTATAGAAAATACTTATTTTGAAGGAGAAGAAAACCAACCTAATGGAAAATTAACCATTTCCGTAGGAGTTTCATGTTATCCTCAAAAAGCAAAATCTAAACAAGAATTAATAAATACAGCGGATGATGCTTTATACAGAGCTAAGTTTTTTAATAAAAATAGGGTTGAAAGTTATTATTCTGTATTAGAAGAATTGAAGTCGGATATAGATGAAAAGCATATAGATTTAATTAGTTCAATTAAGACATTAATAAGCGTTATAAATGCTAAGGATAGATATACTTATGCCCACACAGACAGAGTTGTAATTTATTGCGAATTTATGGCTAAACACTTAGGCTTAAGCGAAAACGATAGAAAAATTTTACGTTATGGTGCATATCTTCATGACATCGGTAAAATTCAAATTTCAAAGGATATACTTGTTAAAAGAACAAAATTAACTGATGAAGAATGGGAAATTCTTAAATCACACCCTGCAAATGGAGTGGAAGTTATAAAGCCAGTTGCAACGTTAAAAGAAGTTTGGCCATTAATACTTCATCATCATGAAAAATTTGATGGAACAGGATATCCAAAAGGAATTAAAGGAAATGGAATCCCTTATCTTGCAAGAATATTAAGTGTTGCAGACAGTTTTGATGCAATGACATCTAATAGACCTTACAGTAAGAGAAAAACATATGAAGAAGCTATTTTAGAATTAGAAAAATATAGTAATAAACAATTTGATCCTATAATCGTAAAAGAATTTATTATTATGATTGAATTAAATAAAGAAATATTGGATATTTAAATGTGAACTTCAGATCATAAACTGAAGTTCTTTTTATATTCTTATACTATAGGAAAGTACTACGTCCTGTAATATAAGAATTCCCTTCGCTTTAAGTAAGGGGCTCAGCATAAACCAAAATAAAAAACATATTTTTAAATAAGAATATATTTAAGTTATGGTGGTGATGTTATGTCTTTTTATTCAAGTGTTATTCATACATTTTTAATTTCATTCGGAGTTGTTATTGGAGCAAGTATTTTTACTGGTTTAGGTGCTATTATAACTAATCACCCTCCATATAAATCCATGATTGAAGTTGCAAGCTCTATAAAAATATGGGCTATAGCTGGTTCCCTTGGTGGAACATTTTCATCATTTACTGTAATAGAAAAAGGGTTATTTGAAGGTGAGATAAAATCTCTTGTAAAACAGGCAATATATATTTTAATAGCTTTATCAGGAGCAAACTTAGGTTATTATTTTATTAGGATGATTCAGAGGTGCGGTGAAATATGGGGAAAATAAGAAATAAAGCATTAAAGTTTTTATTTTGCTTTTTTTCCGGAATTATTTGTGGTGCAATTTTAGGAAGCACAATAATAAGTGTTCTTGTAAGTTATAGAATGGATCAATTTTATGAAAAAATTGCACTTCTTGAAAACACTATAGCAGATAAAAATGAAAAACTTGACAAATTGGAAAAGTCAGTTAATAAATCAAATTTTGTAATTAAAGATATAAAAGTTATTTTGAATTTTGATGGGGATGAATTTGATAAGATAGAAGTACAAAAGGCAATAAAAGAAAAATATAACTCTTTAATAGGAAAAGAGGTAAAAGACATAGACTCAGATATACTTATTGAAGTATTAGATAAAAGAATATTAAGGATTAACGATGATGATTATCAGCTTAATGTAACTAAAATAGTACTTACACAAGTATTAACAGTATGGGTTGATATTTTAAAAATTCAATAGAATATTGTTTTGTCCAAAAGTCATTTCACGACTTTTGGGTAGTAATCAAATTATTATATGTTGAAAATTTTATTTAAGTAAATTATAATACGTATATAATATAAAAAGTACAGGAGACATATGAAGAAAAAAACACTTAAAAAACTTAATACAATCGCAGATTATTTGGAAATTATAATATCTATATTAGTTATGATATTAATTGTAGTATCAATAGGGATGTTATTAAAAAATTTTGGTATTTTATTTAATAACAACTTTACTGAAGAAATATTTAACTCGACATTGGGTTCTATTATGAATGTAGTTATTGGAATTGAGTTTTTGAAAATGTTAATAAAACATGATATAGAGTCTGTTGTAGAAGTTTTATTATTTGCTATTTCAAGAAAACTTTTAATAAGTAATTCAAGTATTTTAGACTATTTAATAGGTATAGCTGCTATAAGTATTCTTCTTATAGTAAGAAAATTCCTTTTTGTACCTGAACTTGACGATTAAGTAGGAGATAAGATGAATAATTTTAAATATGCAATTTTTGATATGGATGGAACTTTATTGGATTCAATGAGTGAATGGAAAAACTTAGGACGAGACTATCTTGTTAATAGGGGGATAAAAGTACCTGATAATATTAATGATATTTTAAATTCTATGACTGTAAATGAAGCAACATTATATTTTCAAAAAGAATTTGGAATTAAGGAAAACTCAGAACAAATTAATTCTGATATATTAAAAATGATTGAAAATAAATTTCTTTACGAATTAAAATTAAAACCATTTGTTAAAGAATATTTAGAGAAACTAAGAAAAGAAAATGTAAATATGTGCATTGCAACTGCAACACCAACTTATTTAGCAAAAGCTGCAATGGAAAGACTTAATGTACTTCATTATTTTTCTTTTATTGTTTGTTGTGATGATGTTGGGATTGGAAAGACCATGCCTGATATTTTTCATCATGCAACAAATAAGCTTAATGCAAATTTAAATGAAGTGGTAGTATTTGAAGATTCAGACTACGCAATGAAAACATCAAAAGACGCTGGTTTTTTTACAGTTGGTGTTTTTGATGAAAATTTAAGTAAGCCGAGAAAAGAAATAGAGGCACTTTGTCATAAGTACATTGAATCATTTCAAGAACTTATTTAATATCAAGGTTTTGTGAGTGCACATTTTTGAATAGGAGAAATTTAGTGGAACATATATTTAGAAAAAATTATACAGTCCAAGGTAATGATGTTGATTTTAGTATGAAAATGAAGTTGAGTTCCATGTTTACTCGCTTTGCATCCATGGCATCTGAACATGCTGATATTCTTGGAGTTGGTAGGAATGCAATGCAAAAATATGATGTTATTTGGGTATTATTAAGAGCAAAAGTTGAAGTTATAAAATATCCTAAATGGAATGAAAATATTATTATTGAGACATGGCCTGAACAACCAAATAAAATAGACTTTCATAGAAATTTTATTGTATATGATAGTGAAAATAATTTAATAGCAAAAGCTATGACAGTTTGGGTTATAATTGATCAAAAAAGCAGAAAAATTAAAAAGAGCAGTTTCATAAATCCAGAATTTCCTAATTTTAATAAGGAAAAAGCTATAAGCTGTGAATTAGGTAAAATTAAACCAAGCGGAAATTTAGAAAATGTTTATAAAAAAACTGTAGGGTATAGCGATATAGACATTAATGAACATTTAAATAACTCAAAATATGTGGATTATATTATGGATTGTTTTTCTATAAATCAGCATAAAAATTATTTTGTTAAATCCATTGAAGTTGATTATGTTCATGAAGCTTTGGCAGGGGATAGTATAGTTTTGTATTGGGATTTATCAAAAGTTAAAGAAAGCATAATTTATATACAAGGAATAAATGAAGAAACAAAATCAGATATATTTAAAGCACAAATTGAAATTGAAAAAATAAATTAGTTGATATTATATTATGATTATATGGTTTATCATCCAGAGCATAGCGAAGGATCTTGTGCTTAAATATTTAAAAGATCCTTCACTACGTTCAGGATGACACTTTCAGGGTTTGTTTCTTTTTAAAATGATAAAGTTTTAAATCCCCTACCATGAGCTTCGGAAACATCTGTTATGGAAAGAAATGCATGGTCGTCAATATCTGTTATCATTTTTTTTACTTTAACCAATTGATTTGAAGTGACGACACAATAAATAATTTTTTTCTTCTCTCCAGTATAAGCACCTTCGCCATCTATGTAAGTAACGCCTCTTTTTAAAGTTTGAATTAAATACTCTGAAATTTCTTTTTCTTTATTAGTAACTATAAAGAGCATTTTTTTATTGTCAAAGCCAACTAATATTTTATCCAGCAATATAGATGATACAAGCATTGAAACTAAAGTATATATTGAAAGAACAGGGCTTTTAATTAAACCACCTATTAAAACAATTACTATATTTATTGCAAAAGATAAAGTAGGAACCTTAATACCATATTTTTTATTTAATATAATTGATACTATGTCCATACCACCAGTTGAAGCTCTGTTTTTTAAAACTATTCCTGAGCCAAGACCACTTAACATACCACCATAAATAGCAGAAGCAAGTAAGTCATTTATCATTTTATAAGAAGATAAATTTTTAGTTAAATAAATAAATAAAGACATAAATCCCATTCCTAGTAAACTTAAAATAATGAAATCCCTGCTGGTAAATTTAAATCCTATTATAAATATTGGAATGTTTAAAATGAACATAATAATACCTGAGTTTATGTTTGAAATATATTGTACTAATAATGATATACCGCTTATACCACCGGACAGTAAACCATAAGGCACTAAAAATGTATTTATACTTATTGCAATAAGTATGGATCCCAATATAGTTCCTGAAATTCTTATTAAATAACTTATGAATTTTTCTTTCATAAATACCCCCAATTTTTTATTATTACTTAATATAGCATATCTATGTTATTAATTAAAGAAACAAAATATGAATAAAATATGAACAAATTATTAAAAATTTCAAGACATGAATTAATAATTCGACATAAAATTCATTGACTTTTAATATCCATGTGCTAAAATTATTATAATATAAAGACTTTGATAATCAGTGCCCTAATTTTCATTGAGAGTTAGGGCAATTAATTTGCTTTAATAGGAGGTCGTCATGATTTATGCTAATGATGATGTAATTCAAGAATCAGATAGTGAACTTAGATATTTAAAACTTTTGTCTAAGCAATATCCAACCATAGCTTCAGCTTGTACTGAAATAATAAATTTGCAGGCTATATTAAATCTGCCTAAAGGTACTGAACATTTTATGACTGATATCCATGGTGAATATGAATCTTTTAATCATGTGCTTAAAAACGCATCTGGAAATATAAAACGTAAAATTACAGAAGTATTTGGAAATACATTAAGTGAAAAAGAAATAAAAAGCCTTGCAACTCTAATATATTATCCTGAACAAAAATTAGAAATCATTCATAAAAATATAGAAAGTATAGATGAATGGTATAAAACAACTATTTATAGATTGATATTGATTTGTAGAAAAGCAGCATTTAAATACACACGTATGAAAGTTAGAAAGGCATTGCCTGAAGATTTTGCTTACATAATTGAAGAACTTATGCATCAAGGTTCTGAAGAATACGACAAACAGGAATATTATAATGAAATAATAAAAACTATAATAAGGATTGGAAGAGCTGATGAGTTTATTATAGCTATGTCAAAGTTAATTCAAAGATTAGTTATAGATAGACTTCATATTGTAGGGGATATATTTGATAGAGGCCCTGGTGCTGATATTGTAATGGACACACTTATGAATTATCATTCTGTGGATATCCAATGGGGAAATCATGATATTCTGTGGATGGGTGCAGCTGCAGGTAGTGAAGCTTGTATTGCTACAGTACTTCGAATTTGCGCAAGGTATGCGAATTTAGATACAATTGAAGATGGATATGGAATTAATATGCTTCCTTTAGCTTCTTTTGCTCTACGATTTTATGGAAATGATGAATGTGTTGAATTTAAGCCTAAAGTTGAAAGTGACATAATTTATAACGATAATGATTTAAATTTAATAGCTAAAATGCATAAAGCTATTTCTATAATACAATTTAAATTAGAAGGTGAAATAATAAAAAGGCGTCCACATTTATGCATGGAAGACAGACTTTTATTTGACAAAATCAATTATAATAATTGGACTATTGAAATAGATGGAAAAACATATAAACTTAACGATAATAATTTCCCAACAATAAATCCTGAAAACCCATATGAACTTACACAAGAAGAAAAGGATTTAATAGAAAAAATAAAATCATCATTTTTAAATAGTGAAAAACTTCAAAAACATGTTAGATTTTTATTTGCTAAAGGTAGTATGTATTTGAAATTTAATTCGAATTTAATGTACCATGGATGTATTCCTATGAATGAGGATGGAAGTTTTAAAAAAGTTAAAATAGGTTCATCAGGAAATGAATACAGCGGTAAATCTTATTTTGATAGGCTTGAAATTTTAGTTCGAGAAGGATATTTCCACAAAGATGACTTAGAAGCAAAACTATATGGCATGGACTTAACTTGGTATTTATGGACTGGGCCCGATTCGCCTCTTTTTGGAAAGAATAAAATGACTACATTTGAAAGATATTTTATTGATGATAAAGAAGCTCATGTAGAAAAGAAAAATCCGTATTTTAAATTAGAAGACAGTGAAAAAATGTGTAAAATAATTTTTAAAGAATTCGGTTTAAATCCGGATTGTTCCCATATTATAAATGGTCATGTTCCAGTAAAATTAAAAAAAGGTGAAAGTCCTATTAGAGCTAATGGTAAATTATTAGTTATTGATGGAGGATTTTCAAGAGCTTATCAAGGTACTACAGGTATAGCCGGATATACTCTTATATTTAATTCCTATGGTTTAATTTTAGTATCACATGACCCATTTGAATCAACACAAAAAGCTATTGAGGAAGAAAAAGATATTCATTCAACTACAATAGTTTTAGAAAAAGAAGTAGAGAGAAAAAGAGTTCGTGATACTGATAACGGAGAAGAACTTGAATCCCAAATATTAGAATTAGAAAAACTTTTAGAAGCATATAGGAAAGGTTTCATAAAAGAATTAAGATAATAAACAAAAGCCCATATTGTAATAAGTATAATCTATTACAATATGGGCTTTTAATATGTTTTATTTCTGTAATTCTTGAGATCCTGATACTTTACTTGTTTCATCCATAGTAAATGTTGATTGAGCTTCTTCAGTTGTAAAATAAATATTTCCTTCAACAGTTGCATCAACTAATTGGAAATTTTCAGCAGTTACATATAAATCGCCTTTAAATGTTCCACTTTGGATTCTTGCATTAGGGCTGTTAACAGTTAATTTTGGTGCTGTTAAAGTATATCTTGCTGTTACTTTTCTATTTTCATCCTGTGCGTAAAGAGCAATTTTACGCTGAATAATATCTTTTCCAGCATCATCTTTTTTACCATTTTTAAACTCGCCATCAAGAACAAGTTCTTTGTCAAATGTTAAATCTGTTATAGTAGCGATTAACCAAGTACCGTTATTGCTTATAGCTTCTTCAAATGCTCCATTTTCATCAACAATTGAAGCTGTTGTTACAACATCCGGTGTTGTTTCAGGTGGTGTAGTTTGCTGAGGAGTAGTTTGTTCTGGTGTTGCATCCTTATCATCATCCTCAGCACAACCTGTAAATAAAGACATCATTAAAATAAATGTTAATAATAATATTTTTATTTTCATTAGTAAGCCTCCTTTCTTATGTAATTTTTTCTTTAATAGTATAACCAATTAAATTTTATTTAATGTATTAAAATTGGAAAATTTTATAATTTAAATATTTAAACATTTATTGTTTAAGAAATTTATATAAGATTTTTTAAAAAAAGTACGTCCATTTAGGACGTACAAAATTTTATTAAGCTGTTTTAATTTTTTTCATAAATACTAATATGCCACCTAATAATGCAATAATAGTAACTCCGATTATTAGAGGATGGATAGAATTTTTTTCTTTAATTGAATCTTCAGCAATACTTACTACTTGTGCTTCTGTAGCTACTGTTGTATTGATTTCTGATTTTGCTTCCGGTGTGACATCAGCTGTTACATCAGCTGCTAAACTGCCTTCTAATGTAATGGCCATTGTGCCTTCTACTACTTTAACTAAATCTTTACCTACTAACTCATAAATCATATTAGCATTTTCTTCGTTAAAAGGTTCAATACCTAATTCGATATAGTCATCAACTATTACTGTATGTGTTATATTTATTCCTTTACTTTCAAGTACTGATGAACCATCCTTAAATAATACATTATCTATTTCCACTTGTTTATTGTATATTTTCTCATCTACTTTAACTTCAACTTCAATAGGTGTATTTGATACTGGTTCATCTAAAGTTGTTAAAACTGAGTCAGTGGATGTATCTGCAAAAGCCATTCCTGTAGTTGCTATTGTTAAGCATAAACTTAATGATATCATTTTTATATATTTTTTAATTTTCATTATAATTAACCTCTCTTATTTTATATTATATTTTAAATTTAATGTCTAATCATAATTCATATTTCCTCAATTGAGATCCAATGGCCATTTGGATAATTTATGTATGTTTAAACCTCCTATTTGTTTCTTAATATATTAGACGATTAAAAATAAAAAATGTTTCATGGGAATTTTGCCCATTTTACTTTTGGTATTAAATTGGTATAATAAGGATAAGTTTTAAAGTAAAATCATAAACTAAATTATAATTAAAAATAAATACTATAAATATAGTGTTTTGATATAAATAAATTAATAAAGTTAAAACTTATTAAGGAAGTGTAAAGTTAAATAAAGTAGTATTTAATTTTAGTATAGTATTAAATTTAAAGTGAATAATTTATAAAAGGAGTTTTTATTTGGAAACTATAGCTTTAATAATAGCAGTAATTATGTTTTTAATTGGTATATTAGGAACAATTCTTCCAGCATTGCCAGGAGTAATACTTGTTTTTGGGGGTATGCTTTTATATGGCTTCATGACTAATTTTACAAGTTTAAGTATTTATTTTTTTATACTTCAGTTTTTAGTAATGGTTGTAATTTTTGTAGTAGATTTTTTTGCTTCTGCTATTAGCACAAAGAAATATGGTGGCAGCAAACAGGCAACTTTTGGTGCTGCAGTCGGTATGGTTGCTGGCATTATATTTTTAGGACCTCTTGGAATTATAATAGGTCCTTTTGGTGGTTCAATAGCAGCAGAGCTTTTGCTTGGAAAGGAAATAAAGCAAGCGATGCGAGTAGGGTTTGGATCTCTTGTGGGAGTTATAGGGGGTACAATTTTTAAATTATTTGCAGAAATTATAATGATTATATATTTCTTTATGAGCATCTAAAGTAGCTTAAAATATATTTATAAAAAATAAATTAAGGAGAAATTAATGTCAAATTTACTTAAACCTTTAAACACCAAAAATATATCTTTAATAAACAGATTAATAATGCCACCTATGGCTACTTCGAAATCAGAAGAAGATGGAAGAATAAGCAAAGAAATATTGGAGTATTACAATGAAAAATCACATGGTGGATATATATCATTAATAATTATTGAACATAGCTATGTGATGGAACAAGGAAAGGCAAGTAACAATCAATTATCTATTGCAGATGATAAATTTGTAGATGATTTAAAAAAATTATCAGAAGTAATTCATAAAAATGGCAGTAAAGCTATAATGCAAATCAATCATGCAGGAAGTTCGACTAGTAAAGAAATTACAGGTTATGATCTTTTTTCAGCATCAGATTTACCTAATCCTCGCAGAAATAAAGAAATTAAACCTTTAAAATTAACAA
>JARBUP010000361.1 GCA_029239575.1 Bacillota bacterium | reverse complement strand
GAATCACTCTCAACACTTCAATTATAGAAAGAAAATCAGTTAAAAACCTAATTGATAGAATGTAGTAAGCATTTAGTGGGACTGTTTTAAGATTTAATAAAAGTAAAAAACTTAAATTAATTTTTGAAAAATAATGCAAAAGCGGGATGACCTAATATTTTGAGATCATCCTTTTCTTGCTCCTAATTATTAGCTTTATCTTATATATTTTATATCAATAAAATTTACATTAATTCTTTAGAAAAATTATAATTTTGTTCTGCTTCTTCTTTTTCCTTTTTAGGATTAACCTTATATGCAACATACACATTTCCAAAAGAAAGCAATGCAGCTATAAAGAAAACCCATTGACTTCCTAAGTTTGACCAGATAAAACCACCTGCAACTCCGGCAATTATTGAAAATACATGATCAAGACTTAATCCTGTGGACAGAATTGAAGTAACATCATTTTTGTTTACAGTTATAGAACGAACATAAATTGAATTTACTAATCCTATTTGCATAGAAATTCTATCAAGAATAAACAACAAATAGACCATCCAAACTGTCAACCCTTCTTTCGGTAAAGCTCCACTTGAAATACCCCAAACAACAAAACCATATATAATATATACTCCTATGAAAGAAAATGCATCAACATACATCATATTTTTGATTCCAAACCTGTCCATCCACTTTCCAAGTTTATGCGCAAAAAACATAGAAATAAAACCAACCAATATGTAAAGCAGTGCAACAGTATCAGCTTTTTTGCCCAATAAATCAACAATAACCCAAGTTCCGTACACTAAAGCAATTTGCTTTTGCATTCCCTTTAAGATTGTTACCATATAATAATAACGGTATTGTTTTTTTAATATAAACTTCTCTTTACGACGTTCTTCTTTTTTTGGTTTAACTTTTCTTATCATTATGGCTAATAACAATGCAGCACACAAAAATCCTAAAGCTCCAACTAAAAATACAACATTAATACGTGTGTTGAAAGAAAAAAATCCAAACTTGAAACCAAAATAAACAAGAAGAGCTGCTATCATGCTGAATGCTGAACTCACGCTCAAAATTTGACCCATTCTGTTACCTACCTGATTTGGTTCGGCAAGGGACATTCCAATTGAGTCTCGAAGTGGCATAAAAAGATGCGTCCCCAAAGAGTTTATGAAAAGAAATATTAACATAATTCCAAATGAAGGAGTTACAAATCCTAATACAGTAACGCCTACAAGTGATAGTACCTGAGCTATAAATGCTACCCTTAAATCTCCCAGAAATCCCAATAAACCCATTACCACCATACATAGCATTCCAGGAAGTTCCCTTGGAAATTCAATAAAACCACGTTGAACTGCAGTAACGTGATAAACTTCTTTAAAATAATTTGAATATACCGCATCGCTTAGGCCATTTCCTAAAGACACTGCAGCTACTAAAACTAAAAACATAGCCATTTCCGGCTTAACATTATTATTTTTACGCATATACTTTATTGCCCCCTCGTTTCTTAATACCTTCTTCATCCATACTTTTACTATTATAAACTCATTTTTATAAAGAAACAATACCAAACACCACTCCATGGAATAACAATATATAAGATTTATATAATTTTCTTTTGTATTGCAAATATATGTAAATAATTGTAAACTGTTTATGTAATATAATATATCAGAAAAAGAGGTGAATTTTATGAATCAAATGAGAAGAAAAGATCGTGAAATGGATAAAGATTTTGCTTATGCTGTAATAGATAAAGCAGAATTTGGTACTCTTGCTACTATTAATGCTGATGGCAATCCTTATTGCATCCCTATTTCTATTGTTAGAAAAGGGGATAAAATTTATTTACACTCTGCAAAATTAGGTACTAAAATTGATAACATTATGAGAAATCCAAAAATATGTATGTCTTTTGTAGGAAACGTACACGTTCCCACAGAACTTAATGATAACAAATCACCAAATGAAAACGAAGAAAATATCCACAAAACTCTCGAAACAAGATTCACTACTGAATATGAATCAGCTGTCGTTTTTGGAACTATTAATATTGTCGATGATAAAACTGAAAAAATTGAAGGATTGAGACTTATTACTGAAAAATACTCGCCAAATGATATGCCTTATTTTAATGATGCAATTGATGTAAGTTTCAACGTTACGTATGTACTTAGAGTTGATATAGAACATGTTACAGGAAAAAGAAAGAAATTTGATAAAAATGGTATTGAAATGAAATTCAAGAGAATGGAATAAACGCTAAAATAACCGGCACAACTATAATGGTTGTGCCTTAATTCTATAAACATTCCTGCCTGAAATTTTAATAGATTTATGATATTTCTTTTCCAAATTTCATAGCCATTAATTTATATTCACTATTTTCAGCATCTTGTTTAGTGCTTAATCCATAAGCTAAAAGTGTACCACTTTCCTGCCATTGAAGATATTTGCACAAGCTTTTGTAATGAGCTTTTATTGCATCCATTGCCCAGTCATCAGTATCTGCACCAGCAGCTATTAAATATAATTTTTTGGAACTTTCTCTTAGTAATGAATTAACAGAATAAAACCTGTCTATTACCCTTTTTAATTGCGCTGTCATCCCGAAGTAATAAAGCGGTGATACTAAAACAACTGCATCAACAGTTAATAATTGTAAAATGATTTCAATCATGTCATCATGTTCATATACACATTTACCTTCATTTTTCAGACAGTGATTACATCCCAGACATGAGTTAATTATTAATTTTGCTGTATCAAAACGAA
>JARBUP010000060.1 GCA_029239575.1 Bacillota bacterium | reverse complement strand
ACTTGTGTTAATTATGCACCTTGGACCTTAAAAAGTACCGAGATTTGCATATTAGGTATCAAGGGAAGCATGACTAAATACAAAGTCAATAATAAAGTAAGGGCGTTAGTAGAATCTCCAAGGACAATACATAGTAAAAAACCAAATGAAGTAAGAAATAGAATAACTGATTTATTCGGTGATGTGCATAAAATAGAGTTATTTGCAAGAGAAAAGGTTAATGGATGGGATTGTTGGGGAGATCAAGCCCCCTAAAGTAATAACTTAAAAGTATAGAAAGTTAAGATGAATTGTAAGGCGACAAGATAAAATGTATTTATAGATTTAAACTTGACAACATAGTAAAAATTTATCAGTTAGTTAAACATTAAACATTGGAATATCATACACATTTAGGAATTTGTCCTATAAGTTAATAGTAGCGAATTTTTTTATTTTTATAAAAAGACTAAAGGGATCTGTATTAAACTTAGAAAATTTTTTATAGACAATATGATGACAAAATAATAGAGCAAATCCGAGAAAAAAATATTTTTTGCCCCAGATTTGCCCAGAGAGTTTTACCTAATCACTTAAATTGTTGGAATTCCTTGTTAATAGCAAAACTGTCTCAACATGCGGTGTCATAGGGAACATATCTACACATTGTACTTTTTCAACTTTATAACCAGCATCCAAGAAATATGGTAAATCTTTTAATAATGATGTTGGCTTGCAAGAAATATAAATAAATGTTTCTGGCTTATAATCAATTATTTTTTGAATTGCTTTAGGATGAATTCCTTCTCTTGGTGGATCTAATACAATAATATCAGGTTTATCTT
The DNA here is from genome assembly GCA_029239575.1 of Bacillota bacterium. GTDB lineage: Bacteria > Bacillota > Clostridia > Tissierellales > Sedimentibacteraceae > Sedimentibacter. The sequence continues at coordinate 11,372 of JARBUP010000060.1, read as the reverse complement.
GAAGTTCATCTATTTTAACTAAAACATCTCCTGCTATGAATTCGCAGTTTTGAAGATTGTTAAGTTTAGCATTTTCATTAGCTTTTTCTACAGCAGCTTCAACTATTTCAATTCCTATTACTTTTTTAGCTGTTGAAGCTAATATTTGACCTATTGTTCCTGTGCCTGAATATAAATCAAATATAATTTTATCCTTAGTTTTGCCTATAAAATCTCTTGCAATTGTGTAAAGTTTTTCTGCTCCAAGAGAATTAGTTTGGAAAAACGAAAATGTAGATATATTAAATTTAAGACCAAGTAATTCTTCTACTATTTTGTCTTCGCCATATAATATTCTCATTTCATCTGCTTTAGCAACATCGGCAACCCCATCATAAATAGAATGAGCAATGCATTTTACAGTGCAATTTAATCCTGCATTTAAAATTAAATCTACAAATTCTTTTTCATTTAAAACGCTTTGGCTTGTTGTTACTAAATTTATCAGCATTTCCTGAGTTTTTTCTGTTTTTCGTACTATTAAATACCTTAAAAACCCAATATTCGTAGTTTTATGGTAGTAAGTTTGACTATTTCCCTGGAAATATTCCAGTATTTTACAAAGTATTTGTCGAAAATCTTCATCAACTATTGAACAACAACTTGTATTAACTATACTGTGGAAGCTGTTTCTTCTGTGCATTCCCAGTGTTAATGGCCCATCTTTTATCTCATCACCAAATGAAAACTCCATTTTATTTCTATATTCAGTTGTTTTAGGGCTTTGCACTATTGGTAGAAATTCATATGAATCTTTTAATACATTATCTAAAATTGTCTTAACTTGATTAGATTTAAATTCAAGCTGTTTTTCATATGGAACATTTTGATATGAACATCCTCCACAAAAAGTGAATTGTTCGCAATTAGGTTCTATTTCATAATCAGCTTTTTGTAATACTTCTAATATTTTAGCTTCAGTTATTCCACTTCTTTTTTTAGATATTCTTGCTTGCAATTTTTGTGTTGGTATTGCATTTTTTATAATAATTTCTTTACCATCTAAATTTGCAATTCCTTTATTAGGAAATTTTATATCATCTATTATTACTTCAACTATATCGCCTTTTTTCATTTGTACTCCTATAATTTAATAATATATTATTTTAAAATTTTTTTATAATTCTATTGAGTCCGGTGCATTTGATTCATCATCAATCATCATTGAAAGATCTCCACCTGTTTCATTGCATATTCTTTCTAAGCTCATTTTTACATATTTAGCATGTGCCTCAACAGCTATACTTCCGTCTTCAAGTATTATTTCACCAGTGCCTTCAAACATCATTTTTTTATTTTTTGTAACTCTTGTTATAGCTCTTATGGGATTGCTTAATGATACTGGTTTTCTGTATTTTATATTTAGCTCTACAGTGACACCCCAAGACATAGGTTCTTCAATCATTATGGTTCTACCTATTGCTTCATCTAAAATAGCAGATATTATTCCACCATGCATTCTGTCGGGATAGCTTTGATGTGTTGGCAATGGGTTAGAAATGGACAAGAGCTCTCCATTTTCAAGTTCGTAAAACTTAGTTTTTAGAGATTCATTATTTTCTGTTCCGCATACAAAGCAATCTCTGCTTATTTTCTGCTTTTTTAAAACTTTATACTGCATTTTATACCTCATATTAGTATTGTTTAAATATTTGTATAATGTTCAAACATATGTGAACATAATACCTTAATAGTTTTTATTAGTCAATAAATCATATTATGATTATAAGGCCAATAAGTCAATATTTTTGCTTCTTGTCATCCTGATCGATAGCGAAGGATCTTATATTTTAAATGTTTTTAGATTCTTCGCTATCACTCAGAATGACATATATATACTTTTGGGGTAATAGCCATATTATTTATATTAAATTTTAATATAAAAAACGGCAGGTATCCTGCCGCAATATATTTATAATTTATAATGTAAGTAACCTTTTTGTAATAGCTTTTATTGTAGTTTTTGTATCTTCATTTGGCCTTTTGTCAGAATTATCACCTACATAATGTAAAAGTCCATATGCTGTATGATTTTTGCCCTCTATTAAATTAGATGGAATTGGTATGGGTATCATTCCCATGTGCAAACCAAAAACATTTATGCAATTTAAGCACATATCTCCGCCACCTTCTGCATTTCCGCTTGTGGAAAATGAAAATAACTTTTTGCCCCAAAATTTTGCTTCAGTCCAATAAGTAGAAAATGAATCCATAAAAATTTTCATTGCTCCTGATACATTGCCGTAATAAGTAGGGGAACCCATTATTATTAAATCTGAGTCCAATAACTTTTCTGGGGAAGCAATTTGTAATTTTAATATTTCTTCTTTATATTGGCTAGCCACTTCAAATTGTTCAGCAAGTGATTCATAATTTGCATCTTCTATTCTGTATATATTTACATCCATATCATAATTTTTAAATTCATTATAAAAGTCATTGGCAATTAAATAATTATTTCCACAAACACTGTGGAATACTATAGATACTTTTTTAATCATTTTAGAGTCCCCTCGTTTAATAGTTAATTATTTTTATTAACAAACAAATTGCTTAAATAATTTTCCACATCAATTGCTGCTTCCAATTGCAGTGCATTTTCTGCTATTTGTTCTAATTCTTGTTTGTCTAAATTTCTAATGACTCCTCTTGCATATAATATAGATGAAGAGTTCATGCTTAACTCATCAAGCCCCATGCCTATTAATAATGGAATTAATATTGGATCTCCTGCAGCTTCGCCGCACATTCCAACCCAAATACCTGCATCATGTCCGTTTTTAATTATGCTTTTTATCAAACGTAGCATTGCTGGATGGTATTGGCTGTATAAATGTGCTAATTTAGAATTCATTCTATCCACAGCCATTGTATATTGTATTAAATCATTAGTTCCTATACTGAAAAAATCAACTTCTTTTGCCAATAAATCAGATATAATTGCAGCAGAAGGTATTTCAATCATAATTCCTAATTCTATATCTTCTTTAAATTCTATATTTTCATTTCTTAATTCTTGTTTCGCTTCTTCAAGAATTTTTTTAGCATCACGAAGCTCTTTCAAAGTAGATATCATCGGAAACATAATTTTAACATTTCCATATACACTTGAACGCAAAATTGCTCGTAGCTGTGTTTTAAATAAACATTCATTGCCAAGGCAAAGGCGTATGGCTCTATATCCCAAAAATGGATTATCTTCTTTAGGCATATCTAAATAAGGTACTTCTTTGTCTCCACCTATGTCCAATGTTCTGATTATTACAGGCTTATTACTCATCTGTTTTAATATACCTTTATATTGTTCAAGTTGTTCATCTTCAGTAGGTTCGGATTCTCTGTTCATAAAAATAAATTCACTTCTGAACAATCCTATTCCTTCTGAATCATTTTCTAATACTAAAGACATATCTTCAGGTGTTCCTATGTTTGATGAAAGCTCTATTTTATATCCATCTTTTGTAACAGTAGGAAGTCCAATTAATTTCTTTAATTCATTTTTGAATAAATCTTCTTCTTCTTTTTTTTGTTTATAATATTTTTTATCGTCATTACCTGGATTAATAATAATTATTCCAGTTTTTCCATCACATATAATTAAATCATTGGATTTTATTTCATTTAAAATTCCTTTTATACCTAAAACTGTAGGTATGCCCATTATCCTTGCCATAATAGCAGCATGTGAATTATTTCCACCAAATTCTGTAATCATAGCAACAACTTTATTTCTATCAAGTTGTGCTGTATCAGATGGCGTTAATTCTTTTGCAATAATAACTGAGTTTATTTCCATTTTAGAAAAATCTGTTGGATGTATACCTAAAAGTTCTCTTAAAACACGATTCATTATATCCTTAAGGTCATCAGCTCTTTCTCTTAAGTAATCATCTTTTATATTTTCAAACAATTCAATATATGCAGTAGTAGTTTCTTTTAAAGCATATTCTGCATTTACATTATCATTTAAAATCTTCGATTCTATTTCTAATATAAAGGACTCATCCTCAAGCATCATTTCATGGGACTTAAAAATCATCGCTTCTTTTTCACCTATTTCATGAAGCGTTTTTAAGTATAACTTATCTATTTCGTATTTACAAATATTTATAGCACTTCTAAGTCTTTCGACTTCTGATGATGTATCACTAATATAAATTTTCTCTATATTAATAGTTTCGCTTTCGATTATAAAAGCCTTACCTATACCAATACCTGGAGATACTCCTAAACCCTTCATAAATTCACCACTCTATGTAATTAAATTTTATTATTATTAAATTAGTTTATTTATTTTGAAAAATGGGTAGCTAATAATTAGCTTGCTTTAAGAATTGAAAAAAATATAAAAAGGAATGTAGAAAATATTATATTATTATCTATTATTTTTATTATACTGTGTTTTTTGATATAATGCAATTAAAAATATTGAAATATCAACAAAAAATGTGGTAATGTTTTCATGAAATGAATGATGTTTTTGCTGTTTTTTTTATGAATATTTGACTAATATATGGAAAGATTAATAGTTTTTATTTAGATTTATTAAATGTCAAAATAAAATACTATTGGACTAAATCGTTGTTAAAGATTATTATATTAATAATATACATAAATAAGGTAATTACAAATGTTTAAAGAAGTTGTCGTAACAAATATATGAAAAAAATATTATTCTAAGGAGAAAATATGAAAACTGTAAAAGTTAAAGACATTATATTTAATGAAGGAGCTCCAAAAATTTGTGTTCCTTTAGTTGGAAAAACAGAGCAATCTATATTGGATGAAGTTGCTTTTTTAAGTTCTGTTGATTTCGATCTTGCAGAATTTAGAGTAGATTTTTATGAATTTGCTGATGACCTACAAAAGGTTATAGATCTTCTTGAAAAAATCCGCCAAAATTACAACAAGCCTCTTTTGTTCACATTTAGAACTAAAAAAGAAGGTGGAGAGTATGAAATGTCGGAAGATAAATATTTTGAATTAAACCATGTAGCAATCGAATCAGGTTACATAGATTTAATTGATATAGAGTTATTCTCTTCTGCAGATAAAATTAAAGAATTAATTACAGTTGCTAAAGAAAAGAATGTTAAAGTTGTAATGTCAAACCATGACTTTTTCAAAACACCTGTAAAAGAAGAAATAGTTAAAAGATTAGTTCAAATGCAGGAGTATGATGCAGATATAACTAAAATAGCTGTTATGCCAAAATCTGAAGAAGATGTATTAACACTTCTTTCTGCAACGCTGGAAATGAAAAAAGAAAAAGGTGACCGTCCTTGCATTACAATGTCAATGTCTTCTCTTGGAGTAATTTCAAGATTGTCGGGTGAATTGTTCGGTTCTTGCATGACATTTGCTGCAGCAAAGAAAGTATCAGCACCAGGACAGGTTAATGTTAAAGAAGTAAGAAATATATTAAATTTATTGCACAATTAATAATAATATAAAATTAAGTCCATGTTTCATTTGAAACATGGATTTTTTTATATTATAGGAAAGTACTTCCCTCCGCTTTAAGGTAGGTGCTTAGGTCAACTATAAGGTTTATAAAAGTTTGGTGTATATTAATACATGCAACCTATGAGAAATAATGACGGTGTAATTGTTTGTAATATTAATATTTATGAATGTAGTAAAGTATTGTGTGCTGAAATTATAAAATTTTTATAAATAAAATTATACAAAAATAAATTATAAAATAATTAAGAGGTTAATTGCATTAACAAGTATTTGCTGTTAATAAATTGTTTAAAAAATTGGGTGCTGCAAATATATTATTTATAAAAATGATGTTTATAAATTTTTTTTTATAATAATGAAACTTTTTCTTGCATATATAATAGTATGGTTATATAATAATGCAATAATACGGAATATTATACACGAACGAACTTATATAAGCATAAATATTTTTATTATTAAATTAATTTACATGATTTGGAGTGATAAAATGATTAAAGCTGGAATAATTGGAGCAACTGGATATGCGGGAAGTGAATTAATAAGACTTCTTATGGGTCATAAAAATGTAGAGATAAAATGGTATGGGTCAAAAAGTTATAAAGATAAAAGATATTATGAAGTATATCAAAACTTTTTTCATTTTACAGATGACAAATGTCTTGATGACAATTTAAATAAATTATCTGATGAAGTTGATGTTATTTTTACTGCAACACCACAAGGTTTTTGTTCTTCCCAAATAAATGAGGAAATTTTATCTAAAACAAAAGTTATAGATTTAAGTGCTGATTTTAGAATAAAGGATGTAGACATTTATGAAGAATGGTATGGAATAAATCATGAAAATCCTAAGTTCATAGATGAAGCTGTTTATGGTTTATGTGAAATAAACAGAGATAAAATTAAAAATGCAAGGCTAATAGCTAATCCAGGTTGTTATCCTACATGTACTATTTTATCAATTTATCCTTTACTAAAGGAAGGGCTAATAGATATAAACAATATTATCGTGGATGCTAAATCAGGAGTTACAGGGGCTGGAAGGAGTGCTAAAACAGATAATTTATTTTGTGAAGTTAGCGAAAATATTAAAGCATATGGTTTAACAAATCACAGACATACACCTGAAATTGAAGAACAGCTTTCATATGCAGCAGGACAAAATTTGATAATTAATTTTACACCTCATTTAATACCTATGAATAGAGGAATTTTAATTACAGCATATTCATCTTTAATTAAAGAAACATCCTACGAGGATTTAAAAAACATTTATAAAAAATATTATAAAAATGAAAAATTTATTAGATTGCTGGATGATGATATATTTCCGCAAACGAAATGGGTTCAAGGTAGTAATTTTGTTGATATTAATTTTAAAATAGATAAAAGAACTAATAGAATTATTATTATAGGTGCCATGGACAATTTGGTCAAAGGTGCAGCTGGGCAGGCAATTCAAAATATGAATATTATGTTTGGATTAGAAGAGCATGAAGGTTTATACAATGTACCCATGTTCCCATAAGTAAGTAAAAAATTTATTAATACGAGGAGATCGGTTATGAAACAGATAGAAGGCGGCGTTACTGCTGCAAAAGGATATAAAGCTGCAGGAGTTTTTGCTGGTATTAGAAGAAAGAAAAATGATATGGCTATGATATACAGTGAAGTTCCATGCAAAGTTGCTGGAACATTTACTACAAATATAATTAAAGCAGCACCTGTAAAATGGGATATGAAAGTAGTTAAAGAATCTCCATTTGTTCAGGCTGTTGTAGTTAATAGCGGTGTTGCAAATGCATGTACCGGTAAACAAGGCTTAATTTATTGTGAAGATATGGCTACAACTGCAGGAGAATGTTTGGGGATACCTAAGAATGCAGTTTTAGTAGCTTCAACAGGAGTAATTGGAAAACAAATACCTATGGATAAAATTAATGCTGGAATTCATGATTTGGTTCCAAATTTAGGAAGTTCATTAGAGCATGGAATACTTGCTGCAGAAGCTATAATGACTACGGATACTAAGAAAAAAGAAATTGCTTTAACAATAGAGCTTGGAGGAAAGCAAGTAATTATTGGAGCAATGGGTAAAGGCTCTGGAATGATTCATCCAAATATGTGTACAATGCTAAGTTTTATAGCTACGGATGCTGCTATTTCAAAAGAATTATTGCAGGAAGCACTAAGTGAGGACGTTAAAATAACTTATAATATGATATCTGTTGATGGTGATACTTCAACTAATGATTCAGTTATACTTCTTGCAAATGGGTTAGCTGAAAATGAAGAAATTACAGAGAAAAATGAAGATTATTATAAATTTTTGCAAGCATTAAACTTTATAAACACTTATTTAGCAAAGAGGATTGCAGAAGATGGAGAAGGTGCTACATCATTGTTTGAAGTGAAAGTTATAAATGCAGAAACAGAAGATCAGGCAAAAACACTTAGTAAATCTATTATTGCATCTAATTTAACCAAAACAGCAATTTTTGGAAATGACTTAAATTGGGGAAGAATACTTTGTGCTATGGGATATTCCGGTGCTCAGTTTAATCCAGATAAAGTAGATTTGTATTTTGAAAGCATTATAGGAAAAATTCAGCTAATAGAAAATGGTGTTGCTCTTGATTATGATAAAGAAACTGCAACTAAAATAATATCACAATCCGAGGTTACAGCTATAGCTGATATAAAAATGGGTCATTCAAAAGCAACAGCATGGGGATGCGATTTAACATATGATTATGTAAGAATAAATGCATCATATTGCTCGTAACTCCAATTAAACAATAAGCGAAAGGAAAATTAAGATGGATATAGAATTATTGCTTAAGGAATCAAAAATTATGTTAGATGAATTCCCTAAAATAAATATAAATTCGGACAAAATTATAGTTGTAAAATATGGCGGCAGCACTATGACTGGTGACAGCCAAAAAAAAGGTATCATTAACGATTTAACTTTATTAAAAAAAATGGGTTTTAAAATCATAGTTGTTCATGGTGGCGGAAAAGAAATAAATAAATGGCTTGAAAAAGTAGGGATGCAAAGTAAATTTGTAAATGGACTTAGAGTTACGGATGAGCAAACTATTGAAATTGTTGAAATGGTATTATCAAAAGTAAATAAGGAAATAGTTCAGATTATGGAAAGCATAGGTATGAAAGCTGTGGGAGTGAGCGGTAAAGATGGAGGAACTTTTAAAGTTAAAAAAAGATATCCTGATGGTTTAGATATTGGATATGTTGGTGAAATTATAAATGTTGATACTTCATTAATAAATACATTGCTTGACAATGGATTTACACCTATTATAAGCCCAATAGGAATAAATGAAGAATATAAAACGTTTAATATAAATGCAGATGATGCAGCATGTGCTGTGGCTACAGCTGTTAATGCCGATAATCTTGTTTTTCTGACAGATATTGATGGTGTTTGCCAAGATCCAAAAGATTCATCAACACTGATACCTGAGTTAACTGTAAATGAAGCAAAACAGTTATTAGATAGCGGAAAAGCGGCTGGAGGAATGCTTCCAAAATTAATGAACTGCATAGATGCAGTTGAAAATGGAGTATCCCGTGTTCATATTTTAGATGGCAGAATTCAACATTCACTGCTTTTAGAATTTTTTACAAATAAAAAAATTGGTACAATGATATTAAACTAATGGGGGTATAAAAATGGATAAATTTAAAAAAATTGAAGAAGCTGAAATGGCTATTCTTAACACATATAAAAGACATCAAATAATTTTAGATAAAGGTGATGGTGTTTATTTATACGATACAGAAGGTAAAAAATATTTGGACTTTGCAGCTGGAATAGCAGTATTTGCTTTAGGATATAACAATAAAGAATTTAATGATGCTTTAAAAAATCAAATAGATAAATTAATTCATACATCTAATTATTATTATAATATACCAGCAATTGAGGCTGCAAAAAAAGTAACTTCTGTTTCTAATATGGATAAAGTTTTTTTCACAAATAGTGGTACAGAAGCTATTGAAGGTGCTATTAAGTTAGCTAAAAAATATGCTTTTGTTAATAAAGGTGCGGACTGTTATGAAATAATTTCTATGAACAATTCTTTTCATGGTAGAACATTAGGTGCATTATCAGTCACAGGTAATGAAGAATACCAAAAAGCATTTAAGCCTCTTATAGAAGGTGTTAAATTTGCTGAGCTAAATGATTTGCAAAGCGTAATTTCACAAATAAGCGAAAAAACATGTGCTATAATTATAGAACCTATACAAGGTGAAGGCGGAATTTATCCTGCAACTAAAGAGTTCTTAGAAGGTGTAAAATCCATATGTGAGCAAAATGATATTGTATTAATATTTGATGAAATACAGTGTGGAATGGGAAGAACTGGATCTATGTTTGCATTCCAACAATATGGAATAATACCAGATGTTTTAACAACAGCTAAAGCATTAGGCTGTGGAGTTCCTGTAGGAGCATTTCTTGCAAATGAAAAAGTAGCTTCAGCCATGGTAGCAGGTGATCACGGAAGTACTTATGGAGGAAATCCATTAGTTTGTGCTGCAGTTAGTAAAGTATTTGATTTATTTGAATCTAATAATATAATTAATAATGTAAATGAAATTACACCATACCTTGAAAATGAACTAAATAAACTTGTGGATGAATATGATTTTATTGAAAGTAGAAGAGGAAAAGGTCTAATGCAAGGTTTAATATTTTCTGTTCCTGTAAAGGATATAGTTGAAAAAGCATTGGATAATGGACTTATTATAATTTCTGCAGGTAAAAATGTTATTAGACTTGTACCTCCTCTTATTATAACAAAAGAAAATGTTGATGAAATGATTATTAAATTTAAAGAAGTTTTAATTACACTTTAAGAGTATGTCAAATGTCTAAATTCAGCAGTTCAAACTGCTGAATTTTTTGTCATCCTGAGCGAAAGCGAAGGATCTAATTATTTCAATTGTTAATAGATGCTTTACTTCGTTCAGATAAGAAGGGAACCAAAATAGCGATTTTCGATTTTGTGTTCATCGCTTAGTTTGTTCATCTATTGACATTTTGCATTATTTATTGTTGTATAAAATTTACAAAATGATATAATAATTAACTGGTAATCATAATAGAAAATTTATTTTTACATAAAATATATAAGGTGGTAAAACTTATGGAAAATCTTATAAAAGGTATATTAAATTTTAGAGAAGGGGATTTCGATGCCCATAAAGAACTTTTTAAAGAATTAAAAGAAGAACAAAAACCTCATACATTATTTATAAGCTGCTCCGATTCAAGAGTGGATCCAAATATGATAACAGGTTCTTTACCTGGCGAATTGTTTATTATTAGAAATATTGCAAATATCGTACCACCATTTAGAGATACACATGATTATGTTGCTACAACTTCAGCTATTGAATATGCTGTCTTAAGTTTAAATGTAGAAAATATTATTGTATGTGGACATTCTAATTGTGGTGGATGTGCTGCATGTTTAAAACCTGTAGAATTTTTAGATGAATTGCCACATACAAAAAAATGGCTTGAATTAAGCCATCCAGTTAGGGACCGAGTACTTAGAGATATCAGTGAAAATGAGTATGAAAAAAGAGAATGGTTAATGGAACAGGCAAATGTAGTTGAACAGCTTAAGCATTTATTATCTTATCCGTATATTAGAGAAAGAGTAAAAAATGGAAAAATGAAAATAAGCGGATGGCATTATATTATAGAAACTGGAGAAATATTTATATATGATAAAGATAAAGGAGAATTTAAACTCGCAAACTAAAAAAATATTTAAAGGAAATATATTATATACACAAACACCTGATAAATTTACCGTAATTAAAGA
>JARBUP010000059.1 GCA_029239575.1 Bacillota bacterium | reverse complement strand
CTAAAATTGAATTCTGTGCAGCTTCAGATTCTTCTGATTTTAAAGAATCTGCGACCATCTTATTATCATCATTTCCACCATTTTCACCATAACCGCCTGAATCCATGGCAGGTGTTGGAGCATATGGAGGTGCTTGCTCAGCTGTTGCCGTATCATAGGACGATGTTGAATTTTCCTGTGACATTTTAGCATTACTTCCAAATCTTAAAAACGGAGAATTTATAACCGCAAATACTATAACTAAACAAGCAGCAACACCGGCATATTTAACCCATTTTTTATTATTTAAGAATTTATTTAGTCTTTTTATTTTTACATCTGGTTCTACTTTTACATTTAATAATTTGTCATGTAACCTTTTGCAGTATCCTTTAGGTGGCTCTTCTTCAGGAAGATCTTTTATAATTTTAATTAGTTGTTGATAGCTTTCTAATTCTTTTTTGCAGTCATCACAAATATTTATATGCACTTCAACTAATTTTTTTTCATTTTCACTAAGTTCTCCGTCTACATATGAAGACATCAAATCTTTTATTTCGTTGCAATTCATTTGTTTTCACCGCCTAATATTGAATTTTCATTTCTTTTTCAATAATCTCTTTTAAAGATTTCCGGGCTCTATAAAGTCTTGATTTTACTGTGCCTATATTACAAGATAATATTTCAGAAATTTCACTGTACGAGAAACCTTGAATATCCCTCAATATTATTATTGTTTTAAATTCATCTTCAAGATTGTTTACTGCTTCATTTACCATTTGACTATCATAATTTTTATCAACTAAAGAATCAGGATCATTAGTTTTATCTTCTATTTGCCTAAAAACTTCATCACCATTATCCAAATCAATTTTTTCGTCAATTGAAAATGTATCAACTGTTTTTTTGCGTTTAAAATCAAGGCATGTATTGACAACAATTCTATACATCCAAACTTTAAAAGTAGACTGCATATTAAAAAACTGAATATTTTTAAATACTTTTATGAGTGCTTCCTGAGAAATATCCTCAGCATCTTCTTTATTTCGAAGAACTCTTAATGCAATATTATAAGCACTTTTTTTATAATCTCTAATTAATTCTTCAAAAGCGTCGACATTTCCTTTTCGACTTTGTTCTATTAGCCATAGTTCATTGTCTTTCATTATCCACCTCATACATATTTAATTAGACGTACATTTTATTTCTTTGTTCCAAAATTAATAAAATATTTTTAACTTTTTATAAAGATTTTATAAATTGTACAGCTGTTCTTCCAGATCTTCCCCCATTTTGCAAAGCAAACTTCTTAGCTTCTAATAAAAACAATTCTTTATTTTCATATTTAATATCATATTTTTCAGCTAAACCTAAAGCTATTTCAAAATATTCATTTTGAGTTGGCTCTGAATAAAGTATTGTAAGTCCAAAACGATCTGACAGAGATGTTTGTTCATTTATCGCATCCCTAATATGGACTTCATTATTTCTGTCAGTCATACTTTCTTTTATTAAATGTTTTCTATTTGATGTAACATAAAATAAAATATTTCTTGGTTGTTCATAAATGCTTCCTTCAACAACGGATTTTAAATATTTATATGAATTTTCATTTGATTCAAAAGATAAATCATCTATAAAAATTATAAAATACATTCCCCTGTTTTTTATATGTTCAACTAAATTAGGTATGAATTTAAGATTTTGTTTTTCTATTTCAATTAATCTTAATTTTTCATTTTTAAACATCGGTATTAATGCTTTAACTGCAGTTGATTTTCCTGTACCTGAATCCCCTACTAATAATGCATTTAAAGCATATCTATCGCTGATAAACCTTTTGGTATTTTTAATTACTTTATTTTTTTGATTTTCATAACCATAAATATTTTCCATTTTAACTGGTTCAAAATTTTCTACAGGAATAATTTCACCCATTTCATTTAAACTGAAAGCAAAATTATTTCTATATTGGCCGCATCCATTTTTTGAATATTCATCTATCATTAATTCATATATTTCTTCTACATTTTTACTTTTTAAAATTTCTGAAAGTTTTTCTCTACAATTAAAGTTCAAAAAATTATTTATATCACCTGCATTTGCAGCCATGCTCTTAAATGGCATTTCAAAAAACTTTTTAATAATCATAAAATCATGAATAACTGCTTTTTTTACTTTTCCATCTATTGATTGATTTTTCTCACAGCAGATACTAAATATATTTTCATCAAATAATATTTTTTTAGAAATGTAATCATTCATTGAATCATAGCTATTTAAAATTAAAAAACTGCATATATCATAATATTTATTTGAAAATTCATTTTTATTTCCTTGGTTATTATAATTTAAGTAATCATTATATAAATCGTTATATGTATTTAAAATTGGGTCATTTAATAAATTTCTGTACACAATTAAGCTTGTTAACATATTATCAGCCATTTTCTTCCTCACAGTTCATAAAAGTTTATAAATAATTATAACACCGCTAAAAAGATTAAGCAATATTAAGAATTCTTACACCTTCACCCCTTATTTTTATTTTATAGGAAAGTAGAACTTTCCTATAAAATAAAAAATGCGGCAAGCTTTTACTTTGCCGCTTAAAATTATAACAATAATTGTCTTTTTTTTATTTTAGTAACTGCTTTTGCTTATTATTTCTATAACAGTTCCGCAATTACCTTTAATGCTTCTGAAGCAATATATAATGAAGTAGTATCTTGTATTTATTTTTATATCATATAGGCTGAACACCCAATCCTATTGCTTCATGTTCAAATCCTTTTCTTGGAGAACCAATTTGTCCGAATAAAACTAAAGAAATCCAGTCACCGTTAGCTTTATCACCTTCAATTAAATTTCCTCTTACTAAAACATAAATAAGTCCTGCAGTTCTTAATACATCACCAAGAACAACCTGACCTCTGCAGTAACCCATTAAAGCTTCCTGAATTGCATGATACAGCGCATGTTCGTCATGATAATTTTCTCTTATCATGTCCTCTCTAAAAGCTGCTGTTTCAATAGCAGCATATATTTTTTTTACATCCATGCTACCTGCATTACCCTTAAGTATCATATAACCTTTGTTTTCATATTTTTCTTTTAAATTTTCGTAATCGTCTGAAAGTGCCAATAATATTGAAATTTTTCCAATGCCGTGATTCTCTGAATTCATATTTATCCTTCCTAAAATAAATTTAAAATGATAACGTTATATATCATTATAACAAAAAAATATAAAAAACCAAACTAAATTATTTGTATAAATAATAAATTTTCTTATAATTTATCATTTATAGTATAATTTTTTATGTTGAGTAATTAATTAAATAATTATAAGTTAATATTTATTATTTCAGATAGCTCAACGGTACCTCCCATAAAAGCCATTATGAATTTACCATTTAATTTATGTAAAATTACTTCTATAATGCCGCCTGGATTCTTAATATTATATGTATATATTCCCTCATTATTGTCTTTAGATAAAAATACGGCTGCTGCTATTGATCCTGAACCACAGCTTTGTTCGTAAACTTTGCTGTTGGTTTCTTTTACATATACAATTGGCTTAATTTCTAAGCTGTCTTTATTTAAAAAAATTACACCCATTGCTTCAGGATTATATTTTTCATATATTACTTCCTTAATACTGTCATAAATATTATCATTTAAATCTTCCCAGCATATTGCATGAAAAATTCCTTCAAACTCAATTACGCTAAAGTTTTTTCCATTACTTAAATTTATTTCAAATATATTCTTTGGGAGGGGCATCTGGGTTTTTGTATATTTGTTTTTTAAATTTGTTTCAACAAAGACCAAATCAGAACATCCGCTTATTTCTACTGCTATTTTTTCATCATCTAATTCACCCTTAAGTTGTGCTAAGTATAATCCAAAACTCCTCGTAGCATTTCCGCAAAATTCTCCGCCCATCATTTCAAGCCTTAATTCTCCGCCCATTTGAGGTTTTTTTACAAATCCAACCTGCTCAATATTATACTGTTTTAATTCCATTAGTTTATTTGCTATTTCAATGTAATTTTCTTTTTTTACATTTTCATTAAGCACAATTGCCGTAATATTGCCTGCAGGATTTGCTAACAAAACATCATATTCATTCATAATATTTACCGCCTTTCTGAATTTTTTAGTGAATTTAAAATTAGCCTTTATAAAATTTTAAAAATAAGAACCTTATTACTTTAGCAAAAAGAAGACAGAAGTTCTTAATGAAATTCTGTCTTCTTTTTTATATCACATTTTATATTTTTCAATAAAATAAAACTTACAAAATTACTTGTTACTGAAAATCCATTTTACTTGTTATAATAAAAAATATAAAATTTTTGTCTTTATTTCTTATTATAAAATCATTGCTCCAACTAATCCGCAAATAAATAGCGGTCCATTATAGAAAAAGAATGATGGTACGCAAGTATCCCAAATGTGATCATGCTGACCGTCTGCGCCCAATCCTGCTGAAGGTCCTAATGTTGTGTCAGAAGCAGGTGAACCAGCATCTCCTAAAGCAGCTGCAGCTGAAATAATTACTATAGTTGCAGGCATGCTGAAACCAACTTTCATAGCAAACGGAACAAATAATACTGCTATTATTGGCACTGTACCAAATGAAGTACCGATACCCATATCAATTGCTAAACCAACAAGTAACATTACAGAAGCAGCCATAATTTTATTTTGTCCAACTACTGATATTGCCGAGTTAATCAAAGAATCAACAGCACCTGATTTGCTTATAACATCTCCATATCCTGATGCAACAAGCATTACAAATGCAATGAATCCCATTAATTTTACACCGTCATCTATTACTCCATCCATTTGTCTCCATGGTATTACTTTGAAAACAAGCATTAACATGATACCTGCCATTGCGCCTAAAGGCATTGATCCTGTCAAAATCTGAATAAACATTGTAACTACTGCTGATAAAAGAGCTAAATAGTGAACTGAAGTCATTTTTGTATCTGCATCGCTAATTGAGATAGCTGCTTCTATAGTATCACTGTCTTTATATGTTCTTTCTTTTTTGAAATATAACAATGAAGTTACTAAACCAACAAATAATCCTATAAGCAATATACCGTTTGCATGCCAAACGTCTGTAGTTGTTGCAGCCATGCCGTTAGCTGTCATTGCTTCAGATACTATACCTTGGAATATGATTCCGTATCCAACAGGCATTGTAACATAAGGTGCCAATAAACCAAATGTCAATGCACACACTGCTGCTCTTCTGTCAATTTTCAATCTGTCCATCATAGGAAGCAAAGCAGGTATTAATATTGGAATAAATGCTATATGTACAGGTATTAAAGTTTGAGATAATATAGCAACAAATGTGAAAACCATTAATAATGCAAATTTGTTACCTTTTACTAATTTAGCAATTTTTAAAGCTAATATATCTGCAAGGCCTGTCTGACCCATTGCTGCAGCAATAACTCCAAGGAGCACATAACTTAAAGCAGTTTCTGCGTTTCCGCCCATGCCGCTAATCATGATTCCCATTGTATCACCTAAATTCATTCCTGCCAAAAGCCCTGCAATAACAGCTGCAATAATTATTGATAACATTACATTTAATCGTAATAAACAAAGACCACACATTAATACAACTGAAATAATAATCGGGTTTAATAAAATATCCATTTTTTTCTCCTTTTATTTAGGTACTTTTTCAATTTGTTACTTTATAAATCCAATAGAAAATTTAAAAATAATTATTTCTTTAACGCTCTCCTTATTATTTAATTTACGAATTCGATTTCCTGTTAATTAATAGACCGAACTCACATTCTTATATCTACTTTCTAAGAATTTCCGCCAAATACAATTTAATTAGTTACAATGCCAAATTCCCGATCCAATAGCTGTTTGGTAAAATCCTTAATAGGAATGCAATACTGACTTAAGACCTTAATGCATTCCCATTAAGAAAATTTTCTTACTTAAGTAATTAAAACTCTATAACACCAATTTGTTTTTCGCATTCTTTTATTATTGTTTCATCTATAATTAACTGTTCGCATTTATTTATATCTTCATATAAAGGTCTGTCCTCATCTAATGTTGGAACTAATTTTCTCACTGCTTCATAAACTGACTTTGTTCCGTCACCTAAACCTTTATTTCCTCTTAAATCTATTCCCTGGCATGCGCACATAATTTCCATGGACAATACTCTTCTTACATTCTCCATTATTTCTCTGGCTTTTCTTGCAGCAATTGTACCCATTGAAACATGGTCTTCTTGGTTTCCTGATGATGGTATGCTGTCAACACTTGCAGGATGAGCAAGAACTTTATTTTCAGATACTAATGAAGCTGCAGAATACTGAACTATCATAAAACCTGAATTAAGTCCGCCTTTTTCAACCAAAAACGCAGGGAGCCCGCTTAAACTTGGATTAACAAGTCTTTCAAGTCTTCTTTCAGAAATATTTGCTAATTCAGCTAAAGCAATTCCAAGAAAATCAAATGAAAGAGCCATAGGTTGACCGTGGAAATTTCCTCCTGATATTCCTTCTAAAGTTTCAGGGAATATAATTGGATTATCTGTTACTGAATTAATTTCGATTTCAACTTTATCTTTTACATAATTAATAGCATCCTTGCTTGCACCGTGAACTTGAGGTGTGCATCTCAAAGAATATGCATCCTGAACTCTTATTTCACCTTGTTTTGTTGTCATTTTACTGTTATTTAACATGTTTAAAATAATCTTAGCAGTATCCATCTGACCTTTATGAGGTCTTACTTTATGAACTTTATGGTCAAGAGCAGTTACAATTCCGTTATGAGCTTCAAAACTAAGAGCAGCTGCAATATCAGATACTTTAATTAAATTTATTGCATCATAAATTGCTAAGGCACCAACACTTGTCATAGCTTGAGTTCCGTTAATTAAAGCCAATCCTTCTTTAGATGTCAATTCTACAACAGGGATATCAGCTTTTTTCATTGCTTCTTCGCCAGACATTACAACACCCTCATATTCAGCTTCTCCTAAACCAATCATAGGAAGTACCATATGGGATAATGGGGCTAAATCTCCGCTTGCACCAAGAGAACCTTTTTCAGGTATAATTGGATGAACTTTTTTATTTAGCATTTGAATTAAAGTTTCAATAGTCTCAAGTTTAGCTCCAGAATATCCTTTTGCTAAATTATTAACTCTAAGAAGCATTATTCCTCTTACTACTTCATTAGCAAATGGTTTCCCTGCGCCTACAGCATGAGTAATAATTAAATTTTTCTGCAATAATTTTGATTCCTCTTTTGATATTGAAACATCGCTGAATTTTCCAAATCCAGTAGTAATACCATAAACAACATCTCCGTTATCAACAAAATCATCAACTATTTTTCTTGACTTTAATATCTTTTCAATTGCACCATTTGAAAGCTCAACTTGCTCATTTAATCTACACACCCTTACAACTTCTTCTAAAGTCAATGTATTTCCTGTAATAGTTACCATAATCATGCCTCCATGCATTTATATTTATTTTTTAAAATTTAAAATCCTATAATGACATTAATATCAAAATTTGAAAAAAATAAAAAGGACAAATTTCAGTATATAAAATATACTAAAATTTGCCCCCTATTATCTAATATCTATAGGCAATTATTTTTATTAAACACATTATACATCAATATAACTTTTTAGTCAATAAGAAATTTTTTATTATTTATAATATTTTCTAAAATTTTATATTAATATTTACTATATTTACTTAAACAATGGTACTGCGCCTGTTATTGCAGCCATTCCTATAAATAGTATAAACATACCTGTTGCCCACTTTGCAGATTCTTTTTGCCATTCACCCATATCAAGACCTGTAAGGTTTAATAACAAGTAAATAAATGCAACAAGAGGACTTAACAAGTGGAATGCCTGACCTAACAATGATGCAGTTCCAAGCTCTAATGCAGTAAATCCATATTGTTCTCCAGCTTGTGCTAATACTGGTAAAACTCCGTAATAGAATGCGTCATTTGATAAGAAGAATGTTCCAGGTGCAGAAAGTATTGCAACTATAAGTCCCCAGAATCTTCCGAAACTTGATGGTATTAATTTAGTCATGCTTATTGCCAATGCATCAGCCATTCCAGTTCCAGTAAACATTCCCATGAAAATACCTGCGCCTAATACGAGGATAACAACCTGTAAAGCATCTCCAGCATTGTCTTGGATTCTTTGTTTTTGTTCGCTTAATTTTTTGTAGTTAACAACTAAAGCAATTGCAGTACCTATTAAGAATAAAAATACTGATGGGAAAGTTCCCATAACAAGCATTATAACTATAAGAATTGTCATAATTGCATTGAACCAAATATACTTAGGTCTTCTTAAAGCAAGTGTATCAGGATCTGTTACTTCTGTTAATTTTTCTATGTCTTCTTTAGTTAATTTTTTAATACCCAGTCTTTTTCTTTCTTTAGTTCCCAAGTAGTAAGCAACACCAAGCATATAAATAATTGAAGCAATCATACCTGGAACAAGCGCTCTTAATATCTCTTGTTCACCAACTGTGTTTAATACTGATATAACACGTGCAGTTGGACCGCCCCATGGAAGCAAGTTCATTATTGTGTTCATCAATATTAATACAACACCTAAGTTCATCATTTTTATTCCTAACTCTTTGTAAAGAGGAATAAATGCAGTACATACTATTAAAGTAGTTGTTGTACCATCTCCGTTTAAAGATACTACTGCAGATACTACAGCTGTAGCAACTATAACTTTAACAGGGTCGCCTTGTGCGAATTGAATCATTTTTTTTGTAACTGGATCAAATAATCCAGCATTAAGCATGATTGAGAAATATAATATTGCAAATAATAACATTACTGCAGTTGTAGAAACTTTCTTAACTCCTGCTACAGTCCAATCACCTATAACTAATATTTGATCTAACATAGTAGGATTTGCTATTTCTTTTAATTCTGTAACTTGAGCTGAATAAAGTCCTAAAAACGATCCAACTAATGTAAAAGCAATTGGTACTAATATTAATGCTGAAAATGGTGTAAGTTTCTTTTTAATGATTAATATCATGAATACTATAATCATTGACCAAGATAAAAATGTTAACATAAAAATTCTCCTTTTGTTTATGATTTTTTATGAGTATATTACAAGCAAACGCTCTTAACAAGCCTTTTTTGCAAAAAAAACACTTAAAACGCACTGTTCAAATAACGATTATAGTATTTTATTAATTAAATCTGCTTATTAACACATTTTTGAAGGTGTTATAAAAGAACAGTGAAAAAACACTCAAAAATCACAATATAGAGTATAATATTTACTGTTAGGGTAAAAATTATACTCTAAAAGCCATTTTAAATAATGCAGGAGAAATCATATGCTAACAATAAAAAAAATGCATATAAAAAGAGATTCTCAAGTAAAAAGCAATTGGGAAAGTTTGCTTTTAAATGCAAACATCCAGCCAGAAAAAACAATTGATTATACTGCAGGAGTTTTCGATAATGAAAAATTAATCGCAACAGGTTCTATTTTTCAAAACATAATTAAATGTGTAGCTGTAACAAACGAATATTCAGGTGGTTCAGTTTTTAACATGCTAATCACTAATTTAATGTCTGAAATATTTGATAGAGATTATATATCATGTTACGTCTATACAAAAGAAGAAACTGCAGAATCCTTTACTTATTTAGGATTTAAAGAAATTGCCAGAGTAAAAGACAAACTTGTTTTTTTAGAAAAGGCAACAAAAGGTTTGGATAATTTTGTAGAAGAATTAGAAAAAACAAAATTATACGGCGAAAAAATTGCAGGCATTGTGATGAATGCAAACCCATTTACTAATGGACATTTGCATTTGGTAGAAAAAGCT
This sequence comes from Bacillota bacterium, assembly GCA_029239575.1. Lineage (GTDB taxonomy): Bacteria > Bacillota > Clostridia > Tissierellales > Sedimentibacteraceae > Sedimentibacter. The sequence continues at coordinate 2,356 of JARBUP010000059.1, read as the reverse complement.
TCTAATGAAAATGATATTTTACATCTTTTTGTTTTATCCGAGGATTTATCTGATTTTCCAAGTAAAATAAGATATGAATTAGTACAAAAGGGAACAAAACATCTTAAAAATGTAATTTTACATGAAACAGGAGATTATATGGTTTCAGCAAAAACATTTCCTTCATATTTCTTAAAAGAAAATGATGATGTAACTTACATTCATGCAAGTTTAGATGCTCTTATTTTTAAAAACTATATAGCTAAAGCTTTAAATATTAAAATAAGATATGTTGGAGAAGAACCACTTTCCCCTGCTACTGCAATTTATAATAAAGCTTTAAATGATGTTTTTGGGATGGACCTACAGCTTATTGTAATACCAAGAAAAGAAATTCTTAACGAAGTCATAAGTGCTTCAAGGGTACGAAAACTTTTTAAAGAAAATGAAATGGATGCATTAAAGCAATTAGTTCCTCAATCAACTTATGAATTTTTAAATTCAAGTAAAGGCAAAGAAATTCAAAAAAAGATCATAGAAAAGGATGTGTAAGATTTGAAATTTGAAATCAAAAAACAAGCTGTTGCTGGCACATTAGAATCATCGGATATTCAAATTATTATCGACAATAACGATAATAAAGGAATTGAAATTGATTTAAAAAGCAACGTAGAAAAACAATATGGCAGAAAAATCAGACAATTGATTAATGAAACTCTTGCTGAAATGGGAATAACAGATGCAAAATGTGTTGTAGTTGACAAAGGTGCACTTGACTGTACTATAAAAGCAAGAACTATTGCAGCTGTTCACCGCTCTTCTGAAATAACATCAAATTATGATTGGGAGGAAATAGACACATGGAACGTTTAAGAAGAACAATGATGTTTGTTCCTGCAAGTAATCCTGGAATGATGAGGGATGCAAATATTTATGGAGCAGATTCAATAATGTTTGATCTTGAAGATTCAATATCATTGAAAGAAAAAGATACTTCAAGATTTTTATTATATAATGCTATTAAAACATTTGATTACGGCGATACAGAAACAGTTGTAAGAATAAACAGCCTTGATATGGGTGGTAAAGATGATATCTATGCAATGGTAAGAGCAGGTATAAATGTAATTAGATTACCTAAAACAGATGAAGCAAACGATGTTGTTGAAGCAGAAGCAGTAATTGAAGATGCAGAAAAAAAATGCGGAAGAGAAATAGGTTCTACAAAAATGTTAGCTGCTATAGAAGGACCAAAGGGAGTTTTAAATGCTCTTTCAATAGCTTTAGCAAGTAAAAGATTAATAGGAATTGCTTTAGGCTCTGAAGATTATGTTACGGCTATGAAAACAAGACGTTATGCTGACAGAGATTCTGAAGAAATATTTTTCGCTCGTTCTATGATAGTTCATGCAGCAAGAGCTGCAGGTATAGCAGCACTTGATACTGTATTTTCAAATGTGGATGATGAAGAAACATTAAGAAAAGAAACAGAATTTATAAAACAAATTGGTTTTGATGGAAAATCGGTAATAAACCCAAGACAAATACCAATAGTAAATTCTGTATATACTCCTACTGAAAAAGAAATAAACCAAGCAAAAGATGTAATTTATGCTATAGAAGAAGCTGAAGCAAGAGGATCGGGCGTAATTGCACTTAATGGAAAAATGATTGACAAACCTATAGTTGAACGAGCACAAAGAGTTTTAATGCTCGCAGAAAAAGCTGGTTTGTATAAGAAAGGAGAATAAAATGGCTAAAAATAAAGCAGGTATTGAAATACCAGATATATATGCAGAAAAATATGGTGTTTTCGAAGGACAATATTCAAGAAGACATTCATATAAAAGAGCTTCAGGTGTTGTAAGCGGTTCTTACCATCCAGGAGAAACAAAATTACTTGAATCAATAAGTGAAGCTATAGACAAAACAGGTTTAAAAGATGGAATGACGATTTCTTTTCATCACCATTTCAGAGAAGGCGATGGTATTTTAAATTTAGTTTTAGAAGAAATAGCTAAAAAAGGATTTAAAAATTTAACATTAGCTTCAAGTTCAATTGCTAATATTCATGAACCAATTATAAACCATATAAAAAATGGCGTAATAACTAATATAACTTCAAGTGGTTTAAGGGATAAAGTGGGAGCAGCTATATCTAATGGTTTAATGGAAAATCCAGTTATTATAAGATCTCACGGAGGACGTGCAAGAGCTGTAGAAACTGGTGAACTTCATATAGATGTTGCGTTTTTAGGTGCTTCAAGTTCAGATGCATATGGAAACAGCAACGGTTCCCACGGTAAAGCTCCTTGTGGTTCATTAGGATATGCAAGAGTAGATGCAGAATTTGCAGATAAAGTAGTAATAATTACTG
>JARBUP010000360.1 GCA_029239575.1 Bacillota bacterium | reverse complement strand
CACATGGATATGTCATATAAACTTTTATTAAAAGAAAGTTATAGCGAAGTTTTTTATGATAAGTCCGACATTTCATATTGCTTTTTTAAAAAGAGTAAAGAAATACTTAAGGAAGATGGCATAATATCATTTATAACATCACGATATTTCTTAGAAGCTATGTATGCTGATAAATTAAGGTGTTTCTTAAAAAACAATTTTAAAATAATTTCTATAATTGATTACAGTGGTTTCAGAGTTTTTAAAGGTGCAATGGTAAGCCCTGCTGTCATAACTTTATCAAATTCAAAAGTAACAGATGCTTTTAGATATGTTAAATATAATGACATACAAAATAAAGCAGACCAATTTACTTTCAATCAAAATAAACTTAAAAATGACGGTTGGATTATATTAAATAATGAAGTAGAAGCGATTTTTAATCGAATAGAAAACATATCTAACACATATATTAAAGATGTGACAAATATTAAACAAGGTATTATAACTGGGATGGACAAGGCATTTGTAGTCACAGAAGAACAGGTATCCCAATATAATATTGAGAGTTTCCTTTTAAGAAAATGGATAAAAAATAGCAATATTGCTAAAGACAAAATTAAATACAACAACTTGTATTTAATATATACTAACTTAATAAAAGATGAAAGCGAATGCCCAAATACTATTTCATATCTTCTACCTTTTAAAGAAAGTTTAATGAACCGACGGGAATGTAGGAACGGTTTAAAAAAATGGTATGAACTACAATGGGAGCGTAAAACGCAGGATTATGAAAATCCAAAAATTGTTTTTCCATATAAATCAAGCACAAATAACTTCTTCTACGATACTAATAAATATTTCTGCAGCGCAGATATATATATAATTAATGAATTAAAAAATACTATAACATATGATTATTTACAAAAGTATTTAAATTCAAGTGTTTTTGAATTCTACTTTAAATGTCAAGCAAAAAAAGTAGGCGTTGGTATGTTTGAATATTATCCAAACAAAATTAATTTAATGAAAATATATTTACCAACTATTGAAACTCAACAAAAATTATCTTTTTTAGGAAATTTTAGTATTGAATATTTCCTAAAAAAGGTGTTTAATATAAATGAGGAGGAAAATGAAATTATTAATAAATTTATTTTTCGAAAAGGTGATGACGCAGATTGAAAAAACTTAAGATTTTTATTTTTAGTTTAGCATTAATTGTGTTATCCATTCAGCCAGCTTTGGCGAAAACTGTTTACTATGATACTTATGGGCATTGGGCGGAAAAAGACATCGAATTTGCTTCTAACACAATAAAAGTTTTTAAAGGTTATGGTGATTTAACATTCAGGCCTGACAACAACATTACCCGTTCCGAGTTTATAACTATCCTTTCAAAAACAGCATATAAGCAAAATAAGATGAATGAAGTTTACACAAGCAGTATGACATCTGATTATATGTCAAATGAACATTGGTCTTATACTTATGTAATTTCAATGTATGAATATTTAAACAGCACTATGGATTATTCATTTACAGATATTTTTAAAGGCAACAGTTTCGACCCAGAAAAACCAATTACCAGAGAAGAAGCATCAGCTTTAATTGCTGCATTTTGCAAGATATCAATTTATAATAATCCACTACCGTTTGCAGATGTAGAAAAAGACAGCCAATTTTATGAAGAAATAAAATTATTGTACAATTTAGGAGTCATATCTGGCTACGATGATAATATGTTTCATGGAAGTCAAAATATAACAAGAGCAGAATCAGCCGCATTAATAAAAAGAGTTTATAATGATATTAATACTAGCAACGAAAAAAGCTATCTTACTAATTTAGAATTTATGCCTATTAAAGGCGAATATATGTACTCTTATTTCGGCAATTATGATTTTAAAACTACTAATCCTTCTCACAGGAAATATTTAAAGGCTAAAAGTACTTTAGAATATATTTCTTTTGGAGGCTATATTTATCCTGAAGATGCTCATTTATATGACCTTGATGCTGTTAAAACTTTGGAATCCCTACGAACTGGTGGGTATTACAATGTTGCAGGTACAAATTTTTATTTAATAAAATTTGGTGAATTCACTGATGCTGAAAAAACAAAATTTGCTAACGAAATACTTGCCAATATTATTTCAAGAAATGACTTAACAGATTCCGAAATTATGCAACTTATATCAATGGCAAGTTTATATGATGTTAAAGAAAATTTATTTTTAGATGCATTAGAAAAATGGTATACATTAACATCTGACAACAATGCAAAAGCAAATATATTGTTTTTCAGATATGTTTATTACGTAAAAGCTAACAATCAAGAAATGCTTAGAACCTTAGTATTTGATGATTTAAAAAAATCGAACAATATTCCTTCTCTTATGAACATCAATTGGGGTTTAACTCCTGGTTCGCAATCTATTGATTTTGAAAATTACAGTTTTACTAATTATAGTTATTCATTGCATAAAGACATGAAATTAAGCAATTATTTAATTTATCATCCACTAACATTTAACTATAATTCTAAAGTGGTAGAATTGTTTAATTTGCTTTTAATTGAGAAATCTGCAAAACAAAATAATTCAAGTTTAGCAAATTATGAAACTATCTTTTACAAATATTCATTAAACAGATTATATGTACTAAACTTTATAGGTGAAAAAGAAAGAGCTTTTGTTGAAGGACTCAATGATTATGACATAATTAAAGGATTTAGTATATATGAAACAATTAAACAAAGTATAGACGATATTTATACAGGCACATTAAAAAAAGTTAAATATTAAAATACACACAAA
>JARBUP010000359.1 GCA_029239575.1 Bacillota bacterium | reverse complement strand
ATGTCACGCGGATGTGGCGGAATTGGCAGACGCACCAGACTTAGGATCTGGCGCCTACGGCGTGGGGGTTCGAGTCCCTTCATCCGCACCAAACAAAAAGAATTGTAAATCAATTCTTTTTTTATTTTCAATATTATTATAATAACAAAATGATTTAAACAGTATTTATTGTTATAACAACTCATTTATTATTTGATATAAATGTTAGAATTTTTTTTAATAAAAATAATAAAATGATATTGACAATATAAAATTAAGGTGATATAATATTTTTTGTTGTCACACGAAAAATGTCATGCGGATGTGGCGGAATTGGCAGACGCACCAGACTTAGGATCTGGCGCCTACGGCGTGGGGGTTCGAGTCCCTTCATCCGCACTTATAAAAAAATCAGGATTGCTAATGTAATCCTGATTTTTTTATATCTAAAATCAATACTACCAATAATATCATATTTTATCTACTATTTACCACTTTAGAAAAAATAGCAAATAAACTATAATTAAAGAATAATTTATATATTTAATTATATACATATTAAATGTAAACATTTATATAAATATAGTAACTTGAAACTAACAAAGGAGGAAATATGATGAAAAGAAAAATAATAAGTTATGCTTTGCTGATTTTCTTAGCAACAAAGCTAATGCTTGGAATGAATGAATACGAAGGAATAAATATTGAAATCTTTGAACCTAATAATAAAGTAAATGAAGTTAATTCCACATATGAAGTAATTAATGAGAGTAGTAGTGTAAATGTAAATGAAGATACTCTTTTAACAAGTAATAATATAGAAGAGAAAGAATTTAGGGGTATATGGGTTTCTAATATTTTTAATTTAGACTATCCTAACAAGCCTACTACAAATGAAGAAACTTTAAAAAGCGAAGCTATAAAAATTTTGGACAACGCAAAAGATATGGGATTTAATGCAATAATATTACAAGTAAGATCAAGCTCGGATTCAATATATAACTCAAAAATATTTCCTTGGTCTAAATATTTAACTGGAATTCAAGGCAAAGCTCCAGAAAATAATTTTGATCCTCTTCAATTTTTTATAGAAGAAGCTCACAATAGAGGATTAGAGTTACATGCTTGGATTAATCCATATAGGATTACAAAGCAACCTTCGGATATAAATACTCTTTCTTTAAACAATCCAGCAGTACTTTTTCCTGAATTAACATTTACTTCAGAAGGTAATTTATATTTTAATCCTGGAGAACCTAAAGCGCGTCAATTAATTGTAGATGGGGTTAAAGAAATTTTGGACAACTATGAAGTTGATGGTATACATTTAGATGATTATTTTTATCCATCAGTTAAAGATTATAATGATATAAAATCATTTGAACAGTATGGCAAAAATTTCTACAACATAAATGATTGGAGAATAAATAATAATAATTTATTAGTTAGTGAATTAAACAATTTGGTGCATGCAAAAAATCCAAATTTAAAATTTGGTGTAAGTCCTTCAGGAATTTGGGCGAATAAATCTTCAAATCCTCTTGGAAGTGATACAAAAGGTTGGGAGTCATTAAAAAATATTTATGCAGACTCAAGATATTGGGTTAAGCAAAACTATGTAGATTATATAGTTCCACAAATTTATTGGAATATAGGTTTTGAAGCAGCAGACTATAAAATTTTAGTAAATTGGTGGAGTGATGTTGTAAAAGATACTGATGTAAAACTTTATATAGGACAAGCAGCATATAAAGTATATAATACAGATCCAACAAGTCCATGGTATGGTGTAAATGAAATAGAAAGACAAATAAACTTAAATAGGACAAGCGAATACGTTGATGGATACATGATGTTTAGGTATAAGTTTTTTTCAACTAATCCTGGATTGTATAATTTAATTAAAGAATTAAATAAAGAAACAAATACACAAGTAGAGATTCCAAATCAAAATTATGAGTATCGTATAATGGAGTATGATAAAAATCTTAATGAAAATGAAGATTATATTGTAATGTACTCAGAAGCAGCGGGTAAAAAAAGCATTATACCAAGAAGTCGATATTATGACGGTAAAGTAATAGGGATTTCTAATAAAACAGGAAGTTTTTATACAACATATAATGAAAAAGGCTTTACTGATATAAATGAGCACCCATTAAAAGAACATATAAAATATATTGCATCAAGAAATATCATACTTGGTTATAACGGTAAGTTCAATCCAAATATAAACATTAAACGAGGAGATTATGTTTTAATGTTAATGCGCTTAGTTGAAATAGAAAATACAAATGTAACAGATAATTTTAAAGATGTTAATATTAATGATTATTACTACAATGAAATATCTACAGCTAAAAAATACGGTTTAATAAATGGAGTAGGTTATAATTTATTTGCACCGGAAAAAGGAGTAACAAGACAAGATTTGTTTGTAATGACTTATAGGGCTTTGGATGCATTAAATATGATAAGTGATGAAACAATAGCCGATTCGCATAATATATATAAAGATAAAGATGAAATATCAGAATATGCATTAGAAGCTATAGGATATTTTACTCAAAAAAATGTATTAACAGGGGATAACGGAAATGTTAAACCAATGATTATGGCAAATAGATCTGAAACAGCAGCATTTTTAGCTAAACTTTTAAAATCAGAGATAATGATTATGACAACAGTAGAATAGTATTATATGAAAAGCAACTGACAATAAGTATAATTATTGTAGTTGCTTTTTGTTTGTGATTAAGTGGCAGAAATTGTAAATTAAAAAAGTTGAAAAGGCATTGACAAAGGAATGTTGTTAAGCTATAATACAAAAGCGCTTAAGAAATAAAGCGATAAAGC
>JARBUP010000358.1 GCA_029239575.1 Bacillota bacterium | reverse complement strand
TGATACAGTTGCATTAAAATCTTCAATTACATTGTCATTTAAAGTAACACCTTTTTGTTCTATTAATCTTCTTCCTTCACTTTTTGTTTTAATCAATCCTGCTTTTACCATCAAATCTATTACAGTCATTGAATCACCTAATTCAGCTAAAGTAAGTTCAGATGTAGGAATATTTTCTGAATCCGCACCGCCTGAAAACAATGCTCTTGCAGCTTCCTGTGATTTCATAGCATCTTCTTCAGAGTGAATTAATTTTGTAACTTCATATGCTAAAACTTCTTTAGCTTTATTTATTTCAGCATCTTTTAAAGCTCCTAATCTTCTAACTTCATCCATAGGTAAAAATGTTAATAAAGCTAAACATTTTTCAACGTCAGCATCATCAATATTTCTCCAATATTGATAGAAATCATATGGTGATGTTTTGTTTCTGTCAAGCCACAAAGCCCCTTTTTCAGTTTTACCCATTTTCTTTCCTTCTGAGTTAGTTAAAAGTGAAAAAGTCATTCCATAAACTTGTTCATTTGCTTTTCGTCTTGTAAGATCTACTCCACCTAAAATATTTGACCATTGATCATTTCCACCAAACTGCATTTTACATTTATATTTTTGATTCAATACATAAAAGTCATATGATTGTAAAAGCATGTATGCAAATTCAAAGAATGTAAGACCTTTCTCCATTCTTGATTTATAACAATCAGCAGTAAGCATTCTATTAACTGAAAAATGCACTCCAACTTCTCTCATGAAATCAAGAAAATTAAGCGGTAAAAGCCATTCTGCATTGTTATCCATTATAGCTTTATCTTCAGAAAAATCTATAAATTTAGTAAATACTTTTTTAAAGTTTTCAGCATTTTGAGAAATGATTTCTTGAGTCATAACATTACGCATGCCTGTTCTATCAGATGGGTCACCAATCATAGTAGTGCCGCCCCCTAAAAGAGCAATTGGCCTGTGTCCATGTTGCTGCATAATTGACATAACCATTATCTGAATATAGTGACCTATGTGTAAACTATCCGCTGTTGGATCAAATCCTATATAAAATGTAACAGATTCTTTTCCTAACAAATCTTTAATTTCATCTTCATGCGTACATTGCTCTATGTATCCTCTTTCTTTTAATACATCAAAAACATTTCCTTTTAACATTTCATCCTCCGTTTATTTTTTATATAATTTTATCCCTATAATACAAAAAAAGGCTATCTCTCCAAAAGGACGAGAAAACCCGTGGTACCACCTTAATTTACATTTGCATGCCTTTAACTGAAGTAACGATCAGCAAACCCGCTATGGTTTCCCACAGTAACTCAAGAATCGTATTTCACATTTTGTTCTATGAATCTTTCACCAACCGACTCATTCTCTAATTTTGTAACCAAAATGTTACTTAATTTCTTTCACAGTCATGTTATTATATATTCAATAAAGGAATAATAATATATTTTTAGCTTAAAGTCAATACCATCTTAATTTTTTAGTGTAATAATTTGTATTCAAATGCAATACCTGTTAATAATTATGCTTTATTTTTACATAATTTATACATTAAATCAATATTTATGAATAATTTTTACACAATCCTATGGTTTTTACATTATTGTGTAATATTATTGACATATTTACCATTATACCAATTTATTGTGGGTTTAAATTAAAAAAAGTACATGCTATAATTCCTTATGACGAAAAGCTCATTAACAAGTTCAAAAATTTCCAAAGAAGTAGGGCGTAAAACCTCTTCTGTAAAAATCTAAGACTAAATAGGAGTGAATTATGAAAAAAAGAATAATAGCATTAACATTATCTGCAGTATTAGCGTTATCATCTACAACAGCATTTGCTGCGGACACTACAACTTGTACAAAAGGAAATTATGATTTAAAGGGTATATTAAATGGAACTAATTTAAATTATTCTAATCTTTTTAAACAAGCTACATTTACTGTAAATGGTAAAACAATCGATTTAAATAAAATTAACTGGAAAACAACAATTAAAACAGAAACTGCTACTCCAGCTCCAACTAAGCCGGCTGCAGTTAAACCAGTAGTTGTAAAACCAGCACCAGCTGTTCCAACTACACCAGTTGCAACAAAGCCTGCTATACCAGTAGCACCAGTTGTAACAAAACCAGAAACAACAACACCTGCTGCACCTGTTGTAACTAAACCTACAACACCGGTTGCTACTAAACCAGCACCAACACCAGCAGCACCTGTAACAAAACCACAAGCACCATCAAGCAATACAGTTTCTTCGTCAAATTTAAACTATGAACAAAAAGTAGTAGAACTTGTTAACATTGAAAGACAAAAGAACGGCTTAGCTGCTCTTACAATGGATTCTTCCGTTTCAAATGTTGCAAGAACTAAGTCAAAAGATATGGCTACAAATAACTATTTTGCACATCAATCACCAACTTATGGAAGTGCTGGTAACATGTTAACTCAATTTGGAGTTAATTGGTCAGCTTGGGGTGAAAATATAGCATATGGTCAAAGAACTCCAGAAGCAGTTGTAACTGCATGGATGAATTCTTCAGGACACAGAGCAAATATTCTTAATACTTCATTTACTAAAATAGGTGTTGGATATGCAACAAAATCAGATGGAACACCATATTGGACACAAATGTTCACAAGATAATTGAACAAGAAATAAAAAATATAATTTTTGAACTAATTCCAGGCGTAAAGCCTGGTTTTTTTGTTTTAATAAAATAAAATAAAATATAGTTAGTTAGGTATTGGAGATTCGATTATATGACAGTATTGTGATTAAATTATAGTATTTTTCCTTCCTGACAACATTTTGGCAATTGTTACTTCAAGAA
>JARBUP010000357.1 GCA_029239575.1 Bacillota bacterium | reverse complement strand
TTTTTCATAGTGTAATTAATTGTTTGTATAGAATGGGCAAAAAAGAAAGAACTGAAGTTGGCGCTTCGGTTCTTCCATAACTTTATTGCTAATGACCATAAATGATCAAGGTTTTACAAAATTCAGTATATCATTTATTTTTCTATCTAACAAGCCGGAACATATGTTTTGTTCATGTTTCGTTTTCACAAAAAACAGTGAATATTTAAGAGAAACGGTCATTTTCCTTTTTAGATATATAATATAATAATCAAATTATAAAATTTGGTTTATTTTGAATGTCACAAATTATAAAAGGAGATAAAAATGAATAAAAATCAAAGAAAAATTGACGTTGAAGAATTAGTGAAAGGGTTAGATATTACACCAACAATGTATCAAAATGCTATAGAAAAGTATCATAATGTGGGGAAATATCTGCAGGATAATGGTATGAATGTAGACATATTTCCTCAAGGGTCATTTTGTTTAGGCACTGTTGTTAGACCATATAAAAACGGTGAAGATAAATCATATGATTTAGATTTTATATGTGTAAATAATGTAAATAAATCTGGTACAAGCCCAAAAATTGAGAAGTATTTACCACATGATATATTAATTCAAAATGAAATATATAAAAATTTACTCAGCGACAAAGAATATGATAAATGTTGGACACTTGAATACGCAAAAGTTTCAGATGTAGATTTCAATATGGACATTGTTCCTGCTATACCAGAAGGTAGAAATGAAATTTATGAGCTGCAATTACAAGGTTTGGAAATAGAGTATACTAATAATGTTATTGCTATTACTAATAAGAATAATAATAGTTATAATTGGGTAACTAGTAATCCAAAAGCATATAAAGAATGGTTTGATAAAATTAATGCACCATTTCTTGAATTTAATCGTCAGGAAAGAAAAAATAGAATATACAATGAAAATAGAAATTTGTTTGCATCTATTGAGGAAATTCCAAAAGATATAGAACGTTCATCACTGCAACGAGTTATCCAGATTTTAAAAAGACATAGAGATGTTTATTTTTCAAAACGTAATAAAGAAAATGATAAGCCAATATCTGCAATTATAACAACAATATCAGCTAAAATCGCACGAGGTGCTTATGAAGATTTGGGGATTGTTGAATTGCTACAATATATAGTAAATGAATTTCAAATATATTCAAAAAAACAAAATATGGAGCACATTTTATTTGAGTATACATATGGACAAAGAAATGTTATCAATTTTAATAATGGTAAATGGGAAATAAAAAATCCTGTTAATCCTAAAGATAATTTAGCAGATAGCTGGAATAACAAAGAAAATCCAGAAAGAGCAAAATTGTTTTTTGAATGGACAAAGCAGTTAAAAAATGATTTTATTGATGCATTTGATTTAAAGGATGATGAGTTTTTTGCATCTTTGGAAAATGGATTTGGTAGTAATTATGTTCAAAGAAAAATTAGTAAAAGTAAATATAATGTAAAAAATCCAATTCCGATCGGAATTACATCTACGCATAAACATTGGAGGAATTGTGAAAAATAATTATTTAGGTGATATTCAACTTGTCTTAAGTAATTTTACTAAACTTAGTTGGGATAATTATAACAAAAGATTGCATGGTACTATTGAAATAAATCATATATATTTAGATGAGCATATAATTTCTTCATTTGAAATTGAAATAACAGTACCAATTAATTATGAAGAAGTTTTACCAAGAGTAATATTGGATGCAAGAGTATGTAATACCTTATTTCTTTGCAGTTGAGTATTACAAAAAGTATTCAACGTATCCTTTTGGAGAAAGACAGCATGGCAATAAAGGTATCCTGAGTTTTTATATGGAAAAATTTAGTGTCAACACATATGATAAAGCTTTTAACATGTTAAAATATATAGTTATGAACTCATATAGAGGACATATATCTTGCCCATGTGGTAGTGGAAAAAGGATAAGACAATGCCATAAAAATACAATAATTTACTGGCAACAGGAAAAATATAGAAAGATATTCATTGAGGATTATTATAATTTATCTAAAGAAAGGAAAGCAAATGAATAATATTGAAATAAGACAAAATGATAAAGATATTCTGGATTTGCTGTTTTTGCAAAGGAAGATGTATGATTCTTCTAAAATGTGTTGGAGATTGGGATGGTTTATTGCTATTACTTTGGTAATAGTTAATATTATATGTCAGGTCTTGAATTTAAATTCAGATATTATTATATTTATTGTCGCAGTTATGAATTTAGGAATAATAATATTTGAAAGTTTAGCGAATAGAAATCAAAATATAGGTGCTATAACGAAAGGTTATATTGATAACATATTATTTGAAATGAATAATATATATAATGAACATACTTTAAACAGGATTAGAGAATTAGCAATTATATATAAGGATAAATACCCTAAACAATACCAAGTTCAGATTAATAATACAGGAAAAGATGATCCGCCTGGCATAAGAGATTGGTATATAGTTTCACACGGAGGTAATAAAAAAAGTATAATTTATGAATGTCAAAAGCAAAATGTATGGTGGAATGGGAAGTTGTCAAAGTTGTATCTATACATTTTAATATCAACAATTGTTTTCTTTGCAGTGATTTCCTTGTTTGTCTTTAGTGTGCTAAATATTTCCATAAGATCTGCTGCTTTAATGTATTTTGCCAATTTTGGTATAGTTGTTAAGGCGTTAAAAGATGTTATTAGTGGTTATAGATATTACTCCTATTATACAAAAGCTAATGAAGATATTATGATGATAGATAAAACGTTGGATGAGTCAATAATAACAAATTCACAAATAAATATACTTCAAGATAACATTAATGAAATAAGAAAAATACAATTTTTAGTTCCAGATTTCTTACATACATTAATGTCAAAAAAATACCATAAATTATATTGTGATTGTAATTTACAAGTAATGAAATAATGTTACTTTACTTTTACGGAGGCAGGAATTTAAGATAAATTTTTATATTCTGAAAAGTAGCAAGCCTAATTCTGTATATTTATTAATTATAGATTAATAATTCATAAAATTTGCCCAGGGCAAATCTCGGGCAAATTTTTGTATTTTTAGATTAATTATGATTAATTAAAACAAAAATATCACACGCAAAATTCATTGAAAATATCATAAAATTAATTAAAAGTAATCAAGAAACTATTCAATGACCTAATACACCGCATGTGGAAACTGTGTTGAAAACCAGTATTCTAGCGATTACAACGATTATATTAATCACATGGTAAGATTGAGTGTTTTTTAAACAAAATTAGGGCAGCCATACATCAAAGTGTAGGTTCTGCCCTTTCAAATACTTTATCTAGCCAGCGTAATCACGAGTGGCTTTTGCTTATATTATATGCTTGTACTTAGAATAAGTTACTATAAATAGGAACAGGAGTGGTTTTGTATTGTATATATGTTCTTAACTATATTAAAAAGAATTATCTTATTTATCTTATTTTTATCTTGTACAGTTTTATTTATTATAGGAATATGTAGTTAAAAATAAGTAAAATATATATTGGTTTTTCAACACATTTGGTAAAACCAAGTAATATAAAGTAAGACTAAAATTGAACCGGAAGGTCGTGGGTTTATTAAACTTTCTAAATTTAATAAAAGTATATATGTAAAAAGTACTTACAATAAATTTTGTAAGTACTTTTTTTATATTTTTTTGTGGTGGCGAACTTTTGGCGAACTCGAATTTTTCAACTCGCATTCAAGCCTTGCAACCACTGCAATTTATGAGCCATGAGGGATTCGAACCCCCGACGAACAGACACCTTTTGGAAAGATTTTATCGTCTTTTATGTTGGTATATCATTGACTTTTCAATGCTTTAATTAACATATATTTTTATAAAATGTTGTATTTTCTTATTCCGTTTATGTTAATTTTATGTTAATTTTTATTAAAGTAGTAGGTCATTTAGGCACTCGACCTCTTTGACTTTTATGTCTTTTAGCACGTGAGTGTATATTTCTGTTGTTTGTATATTTTTATGCCCCAAAAGTCTTGAAACTGTTAAGATATCAACGCCTCTTTCAAAAAGGTTTGTTGCATAAGTATGCCTTAGTGCATGAAATTTTTTATATGGCACCCCTGCTTCTTTCAACAGGTCTTTCCACTCCTTTTGAAAATTATTTACGTCTATATACGTTCCTACAGTAGAAGGAAAAAGTAATCCGTTATTATTATATGCAGGACCTAGTTTTAGTTTTTCTTCTGATACTAACTTAGATAATTTCTTTAATTCTGTTTTAAGTACTTCAGGTATTGGATTTTCTCTAACCGATGATTCGGTCTTAGTCCTGGTAACCTTAACTTCGTATCGATGTTTTTTCTCACTCTCAAATACTTTAATTCGCTTAACGCTTTTATTAATTCTAACAATACTGTTATCATTTTTTAAATCGTCTGTTTTTAGAGCAAGAATTTCTCCTCGACGCGCTCCGGTAAAAAGAGCGAATTTACTAATATATATCATTTTGTCATGACCTTTAACAGATGTTATTTTTTTTAACTCTTCTTTACTGAAAGTTTCTATT
>JARBUP010000356.1 GCA_029239575.1 Bacillota bacterium | reverse complement strand
AAACCCTTTTTTTTTCTAAAAATTTTTTTTATTTTTTATAATATATTTTTTTTCACCTCCTTTATTCTATTTATATTATTCTTTTACAATATTATACTTTAAAACAATAAAAAAATGAAACGAATTATCGTTTCATCAACCTTTATAAACTCGATTCTTGTCATTAGAGCGATAGCGAAGACTCATAATTAAATACGAGATTCTTCTGCTTCGCTTAAAATGACTTCAGATTTTAAATTACCTCAAAAAAATCATTCTGCTTCATCATATATTTGATCGAAAATCCATTCTATATAAATACCATATCCCTTTGTTGGATCATTCATAAAAACATGTGTTACAGCACCAACAATCTTATTGTTCTGAATTACAGGACATCCACTCATACCTTGAATAATTCCATTTGTCAACTCCAACAACTCGTTATCGACTATTTTAATAACAAAGCTTTTTTCATCAGGTTTATTTTGATAAAATATTTTTGTTATTTCTACATCATATTTTTTTATTTCATTGTTTACACATGAATATATTTCTGCGGGACCTATTTTAATTTCTTCTTTTTTACCGACTTCAATTAAATCTTTACTAAAAAATCCCATACTTTTATTATTTATATTACCGTATATTCCAAAGTTAGTATTATTTGCAACTGTACCGAGACTGTCTTCATTTTTTAATATATATCCAATAATTTCTCCGGGTTCACCTTTTTTACCTAATTTAATATTCGTGATATTTGCTCTTGAAATTGTACCTGATTCTATATCAATTAGCGAGCCAGTGTCTGAATCTGAAATTCCATGACCAATTGCACTGAATTTGCCAGTTTCGGGATCTACAAAAGTTATAGTGCCTATTCCAGCTATATCATCCCTTGCCCAGAATCCAAATTTTATCTCATTGCTATCATATGTTTGAACGGGCGATATGTTAAAGTTTAATAACTTACCTTCTCTCTCTATAGTAAAATTATAATTCTTAACACCCTTTTCAACAGTGTAATTTAAAATATCATCTGTTCCTTCAATTGGTATCGAATCAATAGAAATAATTTTATCTCCAATTTGAACTCCTGCTAATTTTGCAGGTGAAACAGATAATTTGTCAGTGCTGATTATGTCTGCCAAACCAACAACAAGGACTCCTTCAGTTTTTAATTCAACACCGATTGTCTGTCCTCCAGGTATTATATATTTACCTTCAGTTTCAATCACTTCATTATCTTCTACTTTTGTCAAAACATATGGATTTGTTTTTAAATCATAGCCATAATAAACAGCCGCCAATAAAATTGCAATAAAAAAAATAAAGAATAAAACTCTTTTAGCGAATCCTTTCATGATGATCTCCTTCAAGTTTTATCTTTAATTTCTCCATATGTAACTTGTATTATACCAATGTCTTGAATTTCACAATGGTTTTTTTGTAAAATGCTTGAATAAATTATATAAATGCTTGCATTTCATATATTTCATGTATGATTTTTTCATGAAATTAGATTTTGCTATTTGGCTCTTTCCTTTCTATTCTATTTTGCTTGAATCAATTAATTCTTTAGCATTATTCAACGACTTTTCAGTTATTTTCATGCCGCTTAATAATCTGGCTATTTCATAAACTTTCTTATCAACATCAAGTTTCTTAACAGTGCTGAATGTATTATCTCCAATAACATTTTTTTCAATTAAAAAATGATTATTAGTTATTGAAGCAATTTGCGGCGAATGAGTAACGCAGATTACTTGATGATTATCAGATATATAACTCATTTTTATTCCTGCCATCTGAGCAGTCTTTCCGCTAATTCCTGAATCAATTTCATCGAACACAAGTGTTTGAGTACTTTCTATATCAAAGCTGATTTTTTTGAAAGCAAGCATGATTCGTGAAGCTTCTCCACCTGACACGATTTTTTGAACTGAATTTAAATCACTCCCTAGATTCGTAGAAATTAAAAATTCAATATCATCTATACCATCAAAAGAAAAATTATTTTTTCTTTCAAAATTCACCTTAAACATGATATTTTTCATATTAAGGTCATTTAATTCAATTAATAAGTTTTTTTCAAGCAAATTAGCTGCTTTTTTTCTCATTTCAGATATTTTCTCGGATAATTCTTTTAATTTGTTGTATAAAATTGTTTTTTCTTTTAAAAGCAAGCTTAAATTATATTCTGCCTCTTTTAATATATTTAATTCTTTTTCGGACTCATTTCTGTATTCAATAATTTTCTCAACCGTAAAACCGAATTTCCTTTTCAATCTATTTATAAGAGACATTCGGCTTTCAATATGGTTAAGCTTAGTTTCATCTAAATCAAGTTTCTCTTGATATACTCGCAAATCATAATTAATATATTGAATTTCTTCCAGTAATATATCAAGCCTTTTAAGGAAACTTTCTAATATTTCATCATATGCTTTTACTTTATTTAAAATACTGTAAACGTTATTAAGACCATTATTTGAATTTATTATGTTGGCAGCTTCATATAAAGAGCCTTGCAATTCTTTCATATTCGAAAGCTTTTTAATTTCTTTGAGCAGTTCTTCTTCCTCAGATTCTTTCAAATCAGCATCATCAATTTCGTCTATTTCAAATTGAAGTTGTTCCATTTTATAATCTTTGTTGATTAGCTTATTATTCAGAATATCTGTTTCATTTATAATCCTCAAATAATCAGAATAATTTTTCGAATACTCATTCATTAAAGGTGTCAATTCTCTTTGAATGAGACTGTCCAATAATAAAATATGAGATTAAAAGGCTGCCTGCTTCCTTCAATGAGCTTAAAGGTATTGTTCTTCCGTTAATTTTGCTTATACTTTTACCATTTTCCAATATTTCTCTGGAAACGATGAGATAATCCTCTGAATCT
Source organism: Bacillota bacterium (assembly GCA_029239575.1). Classification (GTDB taxonomy): domain Bacteria; phylum Bacillota; class Clostridia; order Tissierellales; family Sedimentibacteraceae; genus Sedimentibacter. The sequence continues at coordinate 272 of JARBUP010000356.1, read as the reverse complement.
ATTTCTATATTAATTTTTTTTAAACAACTCTGAACTTCTTCATAACTCGAAATATCAAAAACTGCTTCAATTAATGCACTGTTTTTTCCTTTTCTAATTAAGTCTTTTGAAGATCTTTCCCCTAAAATCATAGAAAGCGCATCAATAAGGACTGATTTTCCGGAACCTGTTTCACCGGTAAATACGTTAAACCCTTTTTCAAATTTAATAGATTCATTTTCAAATACAGCAAAATTGCTTATACTTAAGTTAAGCAGCATAAAATCACCATT
>JARBUP010000058.1 GCA_029239575.1 Bacillota bacterium | reverse complement strand
AAAACTGCAGAGATATAACAGAATTAATAAGTTTAAAAAATAATTTAAATAAAACACTAAATGAACTTGAAGAATACAAAAGGGAATCAAAGTTCTCGGAAGCATTTATAAATCATAAATCATTTGATTTTATAAGTTTAAATATGAAAAATGTTTATAAAAACATTGATAATTTAGCAGGAAGAGATGTTAATATGCTCATTTTAGGACAATCTGGAACTGGCAAAACATTCATGGCTAAAAAAATTCATGAAAAAAGCAAAAGAGCTTCAGGTCCTTTCACTAAAATAAATTGTACCACCATACCTGAAAACCTTTTAGAATCTGAACTTTTCGGATATTCAAAAGGTGCATTTACAGGTGCATCTGCTCAAGGAAAGCAAGGTTTAGTAGAACTTTCAAACGGTGGAACTCTTTTTTTAGATGAAATAGGCGAATTGCCTTTGAATGTTCAATCAAAATTATTAGAACTCGTACAAGAAAAAACTTTCCTCCCTGTTGGCGGAACAAAGCTTAAATATGTAGATACAAGAATTATTGCTGCTACAAATAAAAATTTGATGGAACTTGTAAAAGAAAATAAATTTAGAATTGATTTATATTATCGACTATCAGTGGCTACAATAAATCTTCCCCCTTTAAACGAACTTCACGATGACATAGAAAGTTTGCTTGACTTTTATCTTAAGCATTATAATGAAAAACATAATCTTAATGTACGTTTTGAACCAAAAACCAAAGAAATACTCATTAATTATTCATGGCCTGGCAACATCAGAGAATTAGAACATTTAATTGAATTCTTAGTTTTAACAAGCAACAATATAATTATTACTGACATACTGCCAAACTATATTTTAAAAAACAGTGATGCTTCAAATCGTATTTCATATGACAATTGCAGCTTGGACTTTATTCTTGAAGAAGAAGAAAAAAAAGTCATCCAAAATATGTTTTCTAAATACAATAGTTCTTACAAATTAGCAGAAAAACTTAAAATCTCTCAAAGTAAAGCTAACAGATTAATAAGAAAACATTGCAACAGCAAAGAACCAAGTCAAATTTGACTTGGTTCTTTTATTCATTATGAAAATTGAAAATGACGCTTTATTCCATTGCAAGATATACAAGTTTTTCGATTAAATCCTTATACTCTATTCCAACTTTTTTAAGCATGGATGGATAACGGCTTAAATCAGTAAGACCTGGAATTGTATTAATTTCGTTTAAAATTATTTTATTATCCGGTGTAACAAACATATCAACTCTTGAAAGTCCTTTACATCTCAAATTCTTGCTGGGCAATGTATTTTAGAATTGTGTTGTGTATATTTTTCAACATAATCAAAGAAATCATTTTTAGTTTCTACTTCATCAACTTCTCCGATTATTAAATTTTCATTTCCTATTACAGCACAGCCTATTTCAAAACCTTCAATCATGGATTCAATTACAACTTTAGAATCAAATTCAAAAGCTTCAACAATTCCTTTTTCAAATTGTTCATAATTTCTAACTTTGCTTATTCCTAAAGAAGAACCATTGTTAGCAGGTTTTATGAACAAAGGAAGTGATAATTTTTGTAAACATTCATCATATAAATGCTTAGTATTTAATGTACTACTTTTTACTGCTGCAATAAATGGTGCAGTTTTTATACCTGCCATTTCACATACTATATGAGTAAATTCTTTATCCATGCAAATTGCTGATGAGGTCATGTTACAGCCCACATATGGAATACCTGCCATTTGACACATTCCTTGAATTGTTCCATCTTCACCATTTTTACCATGTAAAACTGGGAATATTACATCTGCTTCTATTTTTTCGAATGAGTTTCCATTAAGTTTTATAAAACCTTTAAAGTCATTGTCCATACTAAGCATAACTTGATTTAAATTATCATTATACCATGTATCATTATTTATGCTTTCAACATCACCATCATATAATAACCATTTTCCATCTTTTGTAATTCCTATTAAAATTACATCGAATTTTTCTGTTGGTACATTTTGAATTATTGCAGAAGCAGAATGCAATGACACTGTATATTCATTGGATTTTCCTCCAAACAATAAAGCTAATTTAGTTTTTTTCATAATTTCTCCATTAAATTAGATTTCTTTTAATTTGTTTACTATATATTCTAATTTTAAAAATCTTGACCCTTTAATAAGCATTGAGCAATTTTCATTTAAATATTTTTTTAAATATTCCGTAGCTTCTTCTTTAGTATCAAATTGTTTTATTAATTTAATATTAGCATTGTCATTAGCACCTTTAGCTATGAATTTTGCTTCCTGTCCAATAGTAATAAGTTCATCTATATTGTATAAACTTAAATCCTTACCTACATTGTAATGTACATCATGGCTCATTTCCCTGTAACCTAACATATCACCAAGTATTACTATTTTCCTATTTGATTGAAAAAGTTCAAATATATCAAGCGCAGCTTTAATGCTTACGGGATTTGACTTATAACAATCATTTAAAATTGTACACTGCTTAATTTTTATAACTTCATTTCTTAATCCTGTTTTTTCAATTCTTAATAAACCTTCTTTAATTTCATTATAATTCATGCCGCATTCCTTTGCTGCTAATATAGCTGCAAGTGCATTCAGTGATTGATGTTTACCCAACATTTCTATATGAAGTTCTTCACATTCTTCATCACTTATTTTAAATGTAATTCCATCCACATCTTCATTAAACTCTTTTAAATATAATGTATTTGAAATTTTTGTACCGAAAGTTTCTTTTCTTATTGATTTATTCATTTGTGTTTCTTCAACAGTTTTTTGTATTAATTCATCATCACCAAAATAAATGAATAAACCATTATCTTTAATACCATTAACTATTTCAAGTTTAGCTTTTGCTATATCATAAACTGAATTAAAATTATCTATGTGAACAGGCCCTACACTAGTAATTATTCCTATATCGGGTTGAACGATTTTAGTTAAAAAATCTATTTCACCTTTTCTTTCCATACCCATTTCAATAACAGCTATTTCTACGTCTTCATCTAAACTCAACAAAGTATATGGAACGCCTATTTCGCTATTATAATTTCCTAATGTTTTCCCTGTTTTAAACTTTTGAGACAATATACCTGCTGTTATATCTTTAGTAGAAGTTTTACCATTGCTACCAGTTATACCAACTATTTTAGCATTAAGTTTATTTCTATATGCAGTAGCTAAATCCTGAAGCCCTTTTACAGTATCTTCAACTAATATTACAGCAATATCCTTTGGAGGATTTGGCTCACCTTTATTCCACAGAGTTGCAACAGCACCATTATTAATAACATCATTTATATAACTATGTCCGTTTACAGTAGCCCCTTTAATAGGAATAAAAAGATTGTTTCTTTCTGTTTTTCTTGAATCTATACTAACACCATTTATATATATATTTAAGTCCCAATTACCAATGCATTCTGCATTTAATATTTCCACAATTTCGTTTACTTTTATTTTAATCATACGCAACCTTCCATGACTTTTTCTTTTTAATTATATTGTAATTATTAATATTAATCAAGGCTAAAATATGTAAATTTTGAGTTAATTCATGTTGTAGGAACACAACGAGTAGCAATTTTGCTCACTATTAAGATTAATTCATGTTCTACACGCAGTCTCATTCACCAATATATCTGCTCCCTCCGATCGCATATATTGGGAATTCGTTGCGGTTGACCTACCGCCATTTTCAGAAAAAAGACTCTGAAAAATGGGGTTAGGGCATACAAAAAGAGGCTGATAAATCAGCCTCTCAATATTAAATAAATTTATTAAAACTGCATAGATTCCATTCTCTTGTAGCCTTCATATCTGTCTTTAGCATTTGCTTCTGCTATAACAAATAATTCTTCTGCTTGTTCAGGGAATTGTCCTTTTAATGATGTATAACGAACTTCACCTTCTAAGAATTCTTGGAATGATGCTTTTGCTTCTTTAGAATCTAATGTAAATGGGTTTTTGCCTTGCTCTTTAAGTGTTGGGTTAAATCTGTATAAATGCCAGTATCCAGCTTCAACAGCTTTCTTTTCTCTGTCTACAGTTTTGCCCATTCCAGCTTTAATACCATGATTGATACATGGAGCATAAGCTATTATTAATGATGGTCCATTGTAGCTTTCTGCTTCTTTTAATGCTTTTAAGAATTGGTTTTTATCAGCACCTAAAGCAACTTGTGCTACATATACATATCCATATGTTGCTGCAATCATACCAAGATCTTTTTTCTTAATTTTCTTACCAGATGCTGCAAACTTAGCTACTGAACCAGTTGGTGTTGATTTAGAAGATTGTCCTCCAGTATTAGAGTAAACTTCTGTGTCCATTACTAATATATTTACATCTTCTCCAGTTGCTAAAACATGGTCCAATCCGCCGAATCCTATATCATAAGCCCAGCCGTCTCCACCAAATATCCATTGAGATTTTTTAACAAGGAAATCTTTGTTGTCCAATATTTCTTTAACTAATTTATTGCATTCATCACAACATGGTTGGAATGCTTGTAGAGCTTCAATAACTTTTGCTGATGCAACTTTAGACTCTTCTCCAAGCTCTTTGTTTTGAATCCAATTAGCACAAGCTTCTTTTATTTCAGCAGCAACTTCTAAATTAATTAATTTTTCCATTGTTAATTGTAATCCATCTCTAATTTGTCCCATACCAAGTGCCATACCTAATCCAAACTCAGCATTGTCTTCAAATAATGAGTTAGCCCATGATGGTCCTCTGCCGTTAGCATCTGTAGTATAAGGAGTTGCTGGTGCTGATGCTCCGTAAATTGAAGAACATCCTGTAGCATTTGCAATCATCATTCTATCGCCAAATAATTGAGTGATAGTTTTAATGTAAGCTGTTTCTCCACAACCTGCACAAGCTCCTGAGAATTCGAAGTATGGTTTACAGAATTGGCTACCTTTTACAGTGTTTTTATCTAACAAGTTATCTTTTATAGTTACTTTTTCAACTGAATAGTTCCAATTTGCAATTTCTTTTTCTTGAGTTGCTATTGGTTCCATAACTAATGCTTTGTTTTTAGATGGGCAGATATCTGCGCAGTTTCCACAGCCTGTACAATCTAAAGGAGTTACTTGTATTTTGTATTGTAATCCTTCTAAGCCTTTACCAGTAGCTTTTAATGTTACAAAACCTTCTGGTGCATTTGCAGTTTCTTCTTCATTTAATAAAACTGGTCTAATTGCAGCATGAGGACATATAAATGAACATTGGTTACATTGAATACAGTTTTCTGAAATCCAATGAGGTACATTTGTTGCAATACCTCTTTTTTCAAATTCAGATGTTCCCATTGGGAATGTTCCGTCTTCAATACCTACAAATGTACTAACAGGAAGACTATCTCCTTCTTGTTTGTTCATAACATCAACAACATTTTTAATGAAGTCAGGTTTTTTAACTTCTTCTTCTTTAAGAACTGTAACATTAGCCCAAGATTCAGGTATTTCTATTTTAACTAAATCAGTAATACCTTTCTGAACAGCTTCTTTATTCATGTTAACTATAGCATCACCTTTTTTGCCGTATGATTTAACAATAGCTTTATTTAAATATTCAACTGCTTCTTCTATTGGAATAACATTAGCTAATTTAAAGAATGCAGATTGTATAATCATGTTAGTTCTATTGCCAAGTCCTAAATCAGCAGCTATTTGTGTTGCATTGATTGTGTAAAATTGAATATCATTTTCAGCCATGTATTTTTTATACTTAGCTGGCAAGTTAGCTTCTAAATCATCTTTTGACCATATTGTATTTAATAAGAATTTTCCACCTTTTTTAAGTCCTGTCAACACATCATATTTATCAACATATGATTGTTGTGACAATGAAACGAAGTCTGCTTCATCTATTAAATATGTGCTTCTGATTGGAGATTTTCCGAATCTTAAATGAGATACCGTAACGCCTCCTGATTTTTTAGAATCATATGAGAAATATCCTTGAGCATACATGTTAGTATGGTCTCCGATAATTTTTATTGCATCTTTGTTAGCTCCAACTGTTCCGTCTGAACCAAGTCCCCAGAATTTACATCTAACTGTTCCAGGTGCAGAAGTATTAACTGTTGCTGGAGTTTCTAAAGATTTAAATGTAACATCGTCAACTATACCTATTGTGAAATCATGCTTAGGTACTTCTGTATTTAAATTATTGTATACTGCAAATATTTGAGCAGGTGTAGTGTCTTTTGAACCAAGACCATATCTTCCACCAACTATAACTGGTTTAAGATCTGATTCATAGAACATTGATTTTACGTCTAAGTACAATGGTTCTCCAGGAGCACCTGGTTCTTTACATCTGTCTAATACAGCTATTTTCTTAACTGTTTTTGGCATAACATCAAAGAAATATTTAGATGAGAAAGGTCTGTAAAGATGAACTATTACCATACCTACTTTTTCGCCTTTAGCTAATAAGTAATCTATAACTTCTTTTACTGTTTCACTTACTGAACCCATAGCTATTATTATGTTTTCTGCATCTTCAGCTCCATAATAATTAAATGGTTTATATTCTCTACCAGTTATTTTGCTCATTTCAGTCATATATTCAGCTACTACATCAGGAACTGATTCGTAGAATTTATTTGATGCTTCTTTTGCTTGGAAAAATATATCAGGGTTTTGTGCTGTTCCTCTTGTAACAGGACGTTCAGGATTTAATGATCTCATTCTGAATTCACGAACTGCGTCTTTATCCAAAAGCTTTTCTAAATCAGCATATTCTATTTGCTCAATTTTTTGCACTTCATGAGAAGTTCTAAAACCATCAAAGAAATGAACAAATGGAACTCTTGTTTTAAGAGTTGCTAAGTGAGCAACACCACCGATATCCATAACTTCTTGAACTGAACCTGAAGCTAAAAGTGCAAATCCAGTTTGTCTTGCTGCCATAACATCAGAATGGTCTCCAAATATAGATAATGCATGTCCAGCAATTGCTCTTGCAGTTACATGGAATACAGCAGGTAATAATTCTCCTGCAATTTTATACATATTAGGAATCATTAACAATAATCCCTGTGATGCTGTGTAAGTAGTTGTTAAAGCACCTGCTTGTAAAGAACCGTGTACTGCACCTGCTGCACCTGCTTCTGACTGCATTTCAGTAACTTTAACTGTTTGTCCAAATAAGTTTTTTGTTCCATGTGCTGCCCATTCATCTGCAAGTTCAGCCATTGTTGACGATGGAGTAATAGGATATATAGCCGCTACATCTGTAAATGCGTATGATATATACGCTGCAGCTGTATTTCCATCCATAGTTTTCATAACTTTTGACATTATTATTTCCTCCTATGATATATGATGATAAATTTAATTATAAGTATAAGCATATTGTTATTAATATGTCCAACATTAATTAAATACCCTTAAAGATTAAAATGATTATATATGATATACTAATTGTTTGCAATAGGAATATGTGATACATTATATTAAATTTAAGCAACATATATGATGCATTATATTAATTTTAAGCAATATATGTGTTATTTTTAAGTAATATATGATATACTAATCGTTTGCAACAGAAATATATGATATACAATATAAATTTAATTATAAGTATAAGATATTGTTATTAATATGTCCAACATTAATTAAATATCCATAACGATTATAACTTATATACTATTTATTTGCAACAGAAATAAATGAATTTTTCGTCATAATTGCAACAAACAATCCTTAATAATTCATTTTTATATATTCGTCTTGTTTTATAAATTGCAAATCGTTTCCTAAATAATAAAATTAAAAAAAACTTTTATTATTTTGCAAGTTTTTAAAAAATAATTTCATTTCATTGTTTTAAATGATTAATTATGATTGTGCTAAATTAAAAAATCTTTTTTGATATTTCTCTAATGGATTATATCCTAGCAGCTTTTGTCTATAATTTTTTGCAGCTATTTCTACGATTGCTGATATATTTCTACCAGGCTTTACAGGTATTACTACGGTCGGAACTTTTACATCAAGAATTTCAATATAATTATCATCCATTCCAATTCTATCATATTCTTTTTCTTCATCCCATTCTTCCAATTCAATGGCAAGTTCTATATATTGCTCCAATTTTATAGAACCAACACCAAACAAATGCTTAATATCAAGTATTCCTATTCCTCTTATTTCCATCAAATGTTTTGTAAGTTCTGGGCAAGATGCTTTTAATCGATTTTCAAGTTTTTTAATTATTACTGCATCATCTGCTATAAGCCTATGGCCTCTATTGATGAGTTCAAGAGAGGTTTCGCTTTTACCAACACCACTTTTACCTTTTATAAATACACCTATACCAAATACTTCAAGGCAAACTCCATGAATTGTAATTTCTTGAGCAAGTTCTTCTTCTAAAAAGCTTATCATCTCGTTAACTAATCTTGTTGTTTTTGCATTTGCTTTAAACACTGGTCTTTTATATTTTTTTGCGTAAAAAATCATAGTATCATCAACTTCCATTTCATTTGCAATAATAACTGCAGGAATTGGATAGCTGAAAAATTTATCAAGCCTTTCCTTTTTTACTTCTTGTTCTAAAGTTTTTAAATAATACATCTCTGTTTTTCCCATTATTTGTATTCTTTCGAAAGAAAACAAGTCAAAATAACCTGCCATCTGAAGGCCCGGTCTCGATATTTCTGGTGTATAAATTCTTGACTGAACATCTTGTGGGTAATAAACAGGTTCAAGACTCATATATTTAACTAAGTCTTCAAGTCTCACATACTGCATGTTCAATACCTTCCTTTGCTTAATCTATTTTACTATTAGTGTTGTTTTCATGAAAATAATTGTATACGGATTCTGCTGCCTTTAAATTCATACCTGGAGCATCCTTTAATTCTACTATACTTTTAGTTTTTATTTTTTCTACAGAACCAAAAGTTTTTAATAAATTTATTTTTCTTTTTTCACCTATATTTTCTATATTATCAAGCTCAGATTTAAACAAAGTTTTATCCCTTAAATTTCTGTGATAATCTATAGCAAACCTATGAGCTTCTTCCTGTATTCTATAAATCAACCGATAAACCTTATCTGTTTTTTTAAATTCTATTTCTTGGTTTTGATATATTAAACCTCTTGTAGTATGTTTGTCGTCTTTTATCATACCACAAATTGGTATTTGAAGTCCATAATTTGCTATTACATCTTCAGCTATATTAGTTTGGCCCTTACCTCCATCTATAAGAATTAAATTTGGCATTTTATTAAAACCCTTCATTTCTTCTGAGTTTTGCAACCCTCTATTAATTCTTCTTTCTAAAACTTCTTCCATGCTTTTATAATCATTAGGACCTTTAACTGTTTTAATTTTAAACCTTCTGTAATTTGATTTACTCTCAATTCCATTTTCAAAAACAACCATAGAACCAACGGATTCAGTACCTTGGATGTTAGAAATATCATACGCTTCAATTCTTTTAGGTAATTCATTTAAATTAAGAAGTTCTTTAAGGCTTTCAAGAGCTTCCATGCTTTCATCCATGTTTTTCTTAATTCTTTGGCTTCCTTTTTCAAGTATTTCCAAAGCATTTTTTTTAATCATCTTTATAAGCATGCTTTTTTCACCTTTAACAGGTACTTTTAAGCATACTTTATTTCCTCTTTTTTCTGTTAAAACTTTTTCGTAAAGTTCCATATCTTCTATATCGGCTTCTATATAAATTTCTTTAGGTATATAAACTGTTCCAGTATAAAACTGGGAAATAAAAGAACTTAATATTTCTTCCCTTGTTTCATTATCAGTATTAGTTAGTAAATAATGTTCCCTTCCGATAATTTTGCCATTTCTTATAAAGAATATTTGAATGCACGCTTCATCTATTCCTATAGCACTTCCTATAACATCTTGATCTAAAGTAGAATTTGGTGATATTATTTTTTGTTTTTCCGCTATCATTTCAAGAGCTTTTATTTGATCCCTATATTTAGCTGCTTTTTCAAAATCAAGATTATCAGATGCTGAAATCATTTTTTCTTTTAAATCTTTTATTAAATCTTCTTCTTTACCTTGTAAAAAACTTATTGCTTTATTTGTTTCTTCCCTATAAACTTTTTCATTTACATTGCCCATACACGGAGCAGTACAGCGCCCTATATGATAATTTAGACAAGGTCTATTTAATTTTTTAGTCCCGTCCAATTTGTGGTAACATTTTCTTAACTTATACATATTTCCTATAATATCTATGATTTCATTGACTGCATATGAACTTATATACGGTCCGTAATATTTAGCACCATCTTTTTTTACTTCTCTAACTTTAAATATTCGAGGATATTTTTCTTGTATAGTTAACTTAATGTAAGGATATTGTTTATCATCCTTTAATAGTGTATTATACTTTGGTTTATATTTTTTTATGTAATTAGCTTCAAGTATTAATGATTCAACTTCATTATCAACTATTATATATTCAAACTCAGAAATATTTGAAACCATAGCATTTATTTTACCAGTATGATTTCTTGATTGAAAATATTGTTTTACTCTTCTTTTTAAGTTCTTAGCTTTCCCAACATAAATAATTTCACCGAATTTATTTTTCATTAAATAAACTCCGGGATTATCAGGAATTTTCTTCAATTCTTCTTGTATATCAAACATAATTACCTCTCATAAATGTTACTATACTATTATACCACTTTTTTCTTAATTCTAACATAATTTTAAACTTATTTATAAGATATATGAATCAAATAAGTTGTAAAAATTTTTACGCTAAACAAAAAATATTTTACGCTTTTTGTTTTTTGTAGTATAATTATTTTAATAATATTAATAGTTTTACTTATACGTTATATATGCACGGAGGAGGATATTTTATGATAGAAACATATTATGACATTATTACAAAAATAGAAAATTTCTTTGATGGTATAATGATTGTTGATGAAAATTGTATAATTAAATATAACAAGAATTTTTCGCCAGGGTTTAGCTTTAATGAAAAAGAATCAATTGGAAAAACTCCTATGGAAGTATGGCCTAACTTGACAAAAGAAGAATCTACCTGTTACCGCGCAGTTACTTACGGGGAAACTACTACAAATAAAATTCAAATTTTAAAATATGTTAATGGTCAAGAGTTTACATCAGTTGATAATACATTTCCAATAATAGAAAATGGAAAAATCATTGGTGCTATAAGTACTACGAGAATGATTGATGAATATCCATTTAAAAAAACAATAGATTTACCAAATATGACAACAACTTATACTGACGATTTATATAATTTAAATGATATTATAGGAAGTTCAAAAAGTATAGAACTATTAAAATATGAAATTCATAAAGTTTCTCAAACAAACTCCAGTGTTTTAATTTATGGAGAAACTGGTACCGGAAAAGAATTAGTTGCTCAATCAATTCACAGTTTAAGCACCAGAAAAGGTAAAGTTTTCATTTCACAAAACTGCGCTGCTATTCCTCATACATTATTGGAAAGCATATTTTTTGGAACTACAAAGGGTAGTTATACAGGAGCTGAAAACAAGGCTGGTATATTTGAATTAGCTGATGGAGGAACTATTTTTTTAGATGAAATTAACTCAATGGATTTAAATATGCAAGCTAAACTTTTAAAAGCAATTGAAGAAAAAAGAATAACAAGGATCGGTGGATCTGAAACTAAAAAAATTGATGTTCGTATAATTGCAGCTCTTAATGAGGATCCTCAAGATTGCATCAATAACAATAAAATTAGGAAGGACTTATTTTATAGAATATCCAGTATTCAAATATCAGTTCCTCCTTTAAGAGAAAGAAAATCTGATATTGAAAAGCTTACAGAACATTATATTAAATATTATAACAGAGAAATGAACAAACAAATTAAAGGCGTAACTGATGAAGTGTTAAATATTCTTAACAATTATGACTGGCCTGGAAATGTCCGCGAATTTAAAAATGCTATTGAATGTGGTATGAATTTCGCTTCTTCCATTTTAATTACAAAAGAAGATTTACCGGATATAGTACAAAAAAAATATAAATACAATAATAATATGGATAATGACTTAAATTCATTAAAAGAATATGATGTAAATACTCTCAATGAAGCTGTAGAATCTTTTGAAAAACAATTCATTATTAATAAAGCTAAACATGCAAATTCATTATCAAATTTAGCAGATGATCTTTGCATATCAAGACAAACATTAAATTATAAAGTTAAGAAGTACGGAATAGACTTTGATTCATTAAATAGAAATTAAATTTTTATTTATTATAATTACCTCCCTTCACATCAAATTTTAATTTTTCCTTATTATGTTAGTTAAATGAATGTGTAAAACTTTTTACACATTCTGAAAATAAATTGACAGTTCACAACAACATTTTACAAAAATTATAGAAATAAAAAAACAATAACCTAATTAAGATTATTGTTTTTTTATGTTTTATTATCTAATTGGACAAATTCCACTTTCGCAGCTATCATTTCCAACATCTAAAGCTTCTTCTTCAACTTCATATTTACTTATTAGAGAAGGAATAAATGGTTTCATTTCACTTATACGTTTATTGTATTCTTCTTCTGTAATAGACTCATAAGGCATTAGTTGATAGAAACTGTCATCAAGAGACAAAAATGACAATGCAACAACTTCATCCCAATTATCCCAAACCCATTGTTCTACCTGTTCCCATTCATTATCTTTTACATGAACTGTTATAGAACAATTATGGTCAACATAATTTTCCATGAACAATTTATAATTTTCTAATTGTTCAATGGCGTTTACATCATATTTTGTTTTTCCTCTTGGTGCTTTTTCAGGAAATTCAATTACTTTTGTAGTACAAGTTTTAATTTCTTGACCTACTTCTGGGTGAATTGCATATCCTAATTCTTCACAAACTTTAACTAACGGATCATGGCTATTAATTCTAACTCTTCTTAAGAAATATGGAGAGTGTGAATAATGGACACCACATGAAACACTAGGAAGCTGTGATAAAGTTCCTTCTGGTTTAATTGTAGTAACTAATATTGGAGCACTTTCTCCAATTTCATTAGCATAACGTTCAGATTCATCATTTGCTGCATCTTTTAGTTTTCTTAAAAGTTCAGCTTGCTCGTCTTTATTTAAACCAACAGCATTAACCATGTCCTGCCAACCAGTTAATGAACAACCTGTAATTTTATCCCTTTGTTGAACTCTGTCCCACTTAGAAAGCTCAAGTTCGACACAAGTCATTCTGTATGCTGCTCTTGCAGAAAGTCTTTGAGCCTTTATTAATGCTTTTTCATCTAAATTTCCATTTTCATCAACAAATGCAAAAACATTAACTGTAGTTAAATTACATAGACCTTTATCATCAAGAAGTATTTCACCGCATGGATTAACTCCATTCATATTAGGTCTTCTTTTGCTTCCTGCTTCTTCATTAACCCAACCAGGTTCACCTGAATAGCGCATTTGTTGTATTTGCCATTTTAACTGTTCACGGGTAGGTTTTTTTCTATAATAAATAGAATTATTACTCATTGAACGATGAATTATATCTTTATCAACAATCCATTGACCGTCAATTTGTTTATAAAGTTTATTTTTAGCTTCGATGCAATCAGTATCATCATAATCTATAAGCATAATTTCTGCAGTTCTTCTCACGCCACCAACAACAACATTTTCACCTATAATATTTGCTATATCCAAACAATCTATAGGTTTAATTTTAAATCTTTCCTTACTTTCAATAGTTCCACG
>JARBUP010000355.1 GCA_029239575.1 Bacillota bacterium | reverse complement strand
TTGCCGAAATTTTTATTTTATTTATTATTTTATTGCATTCATTTAAACTTATTGGGGTCAAAGCGCATTTGGACATATATAACAAAATCAGTGCGTTAATAATTAATAATTTGCATCATTTGTGATTAGGCAATTAGAAAGGACTACACTAATATGAAACAAGAAATTTGGAACTTTTGGGCAAATAAATATGACAAGCTTTGGGTACAAAAATTTTCTTTGAAACCTACAAGAAATTATATTTTAAATCATATAAAAGAAAATTATAATATAGATGAAAATATTGAAAAAATTAAAGTATTGGATTTAGGCTGTGGCCCAGGAGAATTAATTGAGGAATTACAAAATAATTTCAAAAGTTTTGATATAACTGGAGTGGATTTTTCAGAAGGGATGCTTAATGTATCAAAAACAAGAAATCCCAAAGCAAAACATATACATTTGGATGTTAAAGATTTAAATAAATTAAAGGAAAAATTCAATATAATAATTTGCACTCATTCTCTGCCATACTATAAAGAACCTGAAAAAACAATGAAAGAATTAAATAGATTACTTATAGATGATGGAAAAATATATATGGGATTTGCTTCAGGAAACAATTTATATGATAAATTTATTTTAAGTTTTGTAAAATTAACTACTGGCCCTGCTAATTATCCATCCGATGATAAATTTAAACATTTGATTAATCCTTATTTTAAAATAGAAAAATTAAAAATTATAAAGGAAAAGTCATTTATGCCAAGAATTGCAGTATATACTTTAATGAAGGTGAACATATGAACATACTTCTCATTCGCCCTAAACCACATAAAGACACCATAGGTCTTCAGCATGTTATGATTTGTGAACCATTAGAATTAGAATATCTTGCGTCAAATATACCTGAGGATTTAAAAGATAAGATTAATATAAAAATTATAGATTTAATAGTGGATAAAAGAGATTTCAATTATATTTTAAAAACAGAACTTCCTGATTTTATTTTATTTACTGGATATATAACTCATGTTGGAATTATAAAGCAGTTATCGAAAACTGCAAAGGAATTATTTCCTCATTTATTAACAGGAGTGGGAGGGGTTCATGCGGAAGTTGTGCCAGGTGATTTTAAATCCCCTTTTATTGATTTTATATATGATAAAAATGGTATAGATGGCTTTAATATAACAGTAAGAAAATTAATCGATGGTAAAGATGTTTTACAAATTAATGAAGAACTTAAAAAACAAGGTTGTAAAAAAAGTAGTTTCAATTATAAATTTCCTGATAGAAACGCTGTATCAAAATATAGGAAATTTTATTACTATATGTTTCATAGCCCTTGTGCACTTATTAAAACATCATTTGGCTGCCCATATAACTGTAGTTTTTGCTTTTGTAAAGAAATAACGGACGGAAAATATTTTGCGAGAGATGTGGATGATATAATTGGCGAACTTCAAACAATACAGGAAGAGGAAATATATATTGTTGATGATGACTTTTTATATGATGCAGAAAAACTGAAGAAATTTGTAGAAGCAGTTAAGAAAAATAATATTAAAAAAAGATATTTAGTTTATGGACGAGCTGATTTTATAACTGAGAATAAGGAAATTTTAATAGAGCTTAAAAACATAGGATTACAAGCAGTTATTGTTGGGATTGAATCAGTTAGAACAAATGATTTAAAAGCTTACAACAAAAAAACAACTAAAGAAATTAATGAAAAATGTATTGAAATATTAAAAGAACTTGATATAGAACTTTATGCTACATTAATTATTCCATTGGATTTTACTAAAAATGATTTTAAAGAGCTCACATCATGGTTACGCAATTTAAATACAAGGTTTGTAAACTTACAGCCCCTTACCCCATTGCCTGGAACAGATATATTTGAATCATAT
This sequence comes from Bacillota bacterium, assembly GCA_029239575.1. Classification (GTDB taxonomy): domain Bacteria; phylum Bacillota; class Clostridia; order Tissierellales; family Sedimentibacteraceae; genus Sedimentibacter. The sequence continues at coordinate 965 of JARBUP010000355.1, read as the reverse complement.
TTGCCTCATTTGTTAATAGATAGAGAACAGTATGAATGTTGGGATATGGCTCATGTTGTATTAAAACCTGAATTTATGAGTATAAGGAAATTTTATATAGAACTTTTAATATCATATTATAAAGTTATAATGAGACCAGCAAATGTATTATTTCTTATTAAAAAATATGGTATTAAAGCAAATTTTAAAATGCTTTTAGGTAGCTATTTTGTTAGCTTTCAATATATACAAAAAATTATTGCGGGAGGTAAGCTAAAATGAAAAAGAAAAAAATATTACTTATACAACCAAGCCCGTACGATCAAAATCATATGCCCATTAAGAAAAACAGATTATATTTTGTTGGATTAGCCATGCCCCTTTTAGCAGCTATGATGCCTGAACATTATGAAACAGAAATTATATTAGAAATATTAGAGGATATCCCATTTGATACGGATGCAGATTTAATAGGGATAAGCTCCATGGGTCATGGAGTTTTAAGATCAATAGATATAGCCCAAGAATTTCGCAAGCGTGGCAAAACGGTTATTTTAGGTGGCTACATGGCAAGCATAATGGCAGAAGAAGCTACTAAATACTGTGATGCTGTCGTAGTAGGGGATGCAGAGCTTGTATGGAAACAGTTATTAATTGACTTTGAAAATGACTGTCTTAAAAAAATATATGAAAAGAATTTGGACAAAGGTATGTTTTCTACACCTTTGCCAAGATTTGATTTAATAATAAATAAAAATATAGGGGATTTTCTACCTGTACAAGCTGGAAGAGGATGCCCTAATACATGCAGCTTTTGTTCAGTGGCATGCTTATATAAAGGAAAATATATAAAAAAGCCCTTGGATGAAGTTGTAAGAGATATAAAACAAGTTAAAGATTTAGGATTTAAAAAGTTTCTTCTTCTTGATGATAATATATTTTCTGATAGGGATTATTTAGGAAAATTATTAAAAGAAATTAAAAAT
>JARBUP010000354.1 GCA_029239575.1 Bacillota bacterium | reverse complement strand
TTGATAAAAATCTACAGGATACAGCGGCTCTCCAAGAACAGATAGCTTCTTCATATTTGCAAAGGCTACAGCCCCAAAAAATGATAAGCAAATCATAGAGCTTATATTAAAGTTTCCTATTATTGAAGCTATAATCAAATATATAAAAAATATTAAACAGGTTCCTATAGCAAAATTTATCATATTAGCTTTTATCCACTGAATAGTTTGACTTAAATCTCTTAACATCTGAGAATATTGAAGAGCAAAATTCGTAAAAACAGCTAAAACTAGAGATAAGCCTATTATCATAAGTAAAGAACTGTCTCTTACTGTATCAACTCTTTTAATGGTCATCCTCAATCCTCTCATCCCCTTTTACTATACTTAAGGCATCTTCAATAAAATAGGCGATTAAATTAAGTAATTATTTAATTAAAGATGTCTAACATTAGAATTGTAATATTCTTGTGTGTCCTTCTCGTGGTTACTTTATTAACATTCAGTTAATACATATAATGTTAATCTGGTATCGTAATTATACATTTGTATAAAACTATTGCAATTTCACTAAAGTAGTATCATAATATTCTTATAGTTGTTGATAACTACTTTCAATTGTTTTACGAATATCAGCAAATTTCAGGAGGTTAAAGTCCTAAATGCACTTTAACGAGTAGTTTACGAGCGGAAGCGAGTGGTTTTTAACTACTCAGTGTTTCCGACTATAAGGAGGAATTTATAATGGAAAAACTTATAATAAGCAATGAAGCCTACGAGGAGTTCAAAAGCTTTCTCGATGAGAATAAAATAGAAAAGTATAATATTAGAATTAGTCATGCTGGTTCTTCATGTCATGGTCCTGCTTTTAATATAGATGTTGATGAGCCAAAAGAAGGAGACTTAATAGAAAAAGTTAATGATATTAATTTTATTATTAATCCTGAAATTATAGATGAATTCGGAATTATGACTCTTTTATCCACTGAGGAGAATGATGGACGAGGATTATCTTTAAGACCGCTTATTGAATCAGAAGCTGGTTGCGATGGCTGCTCAGGCTGTCATTAATATTAATTGCTAAAACAAAAGCTCACATTGCCTTAAGAAAAACTTAAAGCAATGTGAGCTTTTTAATTTATGCATATAAACCTAATTATTTAATAAAAGTAAAACTGCTTGCAACAGAATTTGTCCAGTCTGTTATTGGACCAGGATATACTCCCATAATTATAATCATAACAATTGAAATAATCATTACTAATTTTAAGGATGAAGATATTTTTATAGGTGAAGTATCTACTGCTTCTTCCATAAGCATTACTCTTATTACAACTGTATAGTAATATGCAGAAACAACACTCATACCCATTGCTAAGAAAGCCATCCATAAATAACCTTGCTTTGCAGCCTCGGCGAAAAGATAAAACTTTCCTATAAAACCAGCAGCAGGAGGTATTCCTGCCATAGATAAAAGACTAATAAGCAGTGTTGCCGCTAAGAGCGGTGACCTCTTCCACATACCACCGAAGTCTTTTATATCGTCCTTTCCAGTTTGATTTGAAAATGCGGTTATAGCTGAAAAAGCACCAATATTTGCAAAGATGTAAAGCAGCAAATAGTACAACATTGCACTAATGCCTGTCTTTGTGTAGGATATTATACCTATCAGAATATAGCCAGCATGTGCAACTCCAGAGTAAGCCAACATTCTCTTTAAGTTTGTCTGTGGGATTGCAATAATATTACCTATAATCATAGATAACACGGACAATGCAATTACTAACACTACTATATTACCATGTGTAGGCTCCATTAGCTGCATTATAAGCTTTATAAGCACCGAAAATGCAGCAATCTTTGAACCAGCAGCCAAAAATGCAGTTACTGGTGATGGAGCTCCTTCATATATATCCGGTGACCACATATGAAATGGTGCCGCTGATACCTTAAATGCAAAACCAACAATTAAGAGTACACTTCCTAACATAACCACAGGTAAATTGCTGCCTGTTTTTAAATAATTAATTATATCCTTAAATGCTACTGAACCGCTAATTCCATAAAGCAAACTCATACCGTACAGAAGTATTGCGGTTGAAATTGAACTTAATAATACATACTTTGTTCCAGCTTCTGAAGATTTCATACTTTTTTTATTAAAAGCTGTAAGTATGATGAAGGAAATGGCCATAAGCTCAAGACCAATATATAGTGTTATTAAATCATTTGCTGATGACATTACCATCATACCTAAAGTGGCAAATATAATTATTATAAAGAACTCACTTCTACTATCAGAAAGAGTCTTTACAAAACTAGTAGACATTAAAGTTACCAAAATAGCTGCAATAATAAATATTTGCTTAAAGTAGGTAGACATACCATTGCTAGCGTAAAGTCCATTATAAAAGCCTATGTCATTATTACCATGATAAACAAAGCTAAAAACAAGTATACATGTAAGCCCTAGAGCTGAAAAATATCCGATAATAGTTTTCTTGGCAGTGGGAAGCACTAAATCCATTACTAAAAGCAATACACCAAGCAGGAAAACTAATGTTTCAAGTAAAATTGCATTATAATTCATTAGAAAATCCCCCCAATACTTAAAGAAATAAATTTTTGTGCTATTGGAACTATTCCACTGCTAATCATATCCATTATTATGCTTGGGAAAACTCCAAGTATTATTAGTATTCCACCTAGTAATACTATTGGAATCATTTCAACACCCTTTGCATCTTTTAGGTGATCCCATTTAGCATTTCGTGGGCCAAAAAACACCTGCTGCATTACCCTTAACACATATATAGCAGTTATTACTATTGCAAATATAGAAATTACAGCAAGTACAGGATAAACCTGAATAGAACCTATAAATACAGAAAACTCAGCA
>JARBUP010000353.1 GCA_029239575.1 Bacillota bacterium | reverse complement strand
ACTTTTCCTAAAACAATATCTTCATCTACAAATATTCCCTTTAATTCTCCTGGATTTCCTTTAATACCTTTCCTTATACTTACTATAGATGATGACACTAATTCTCCTTCATTAATGTTAAGTATAGTTCCTGTATCAACATCAGTTACTGGATGACCTAGAGCTGCAAACTTCTTGGTTCTATCATCGTAAAAGGTTAATGTACCTACACCTGCAGTTGAATCTCTTACCCATAAACCTATTTTATATTTACTTTCTGATGAACTTCTCACTGGTTTAATTTTTTTTGTGCTAATTTCACCTTTTCTCTCTATTTCGAATATTATTTCTTGATCTTGATTGCTATTGATTTCGCTTACTAACATTTCAGAGTTTTCAATAGTTTTATTATTTATTCTTAAAATACTATCGCCTATGGCTATTCCACTTTGTGCTGCAGGACTTTGAATTTTGCCTTCTTCACTTTCTATATCCGATAAAGCTACTACAAGGACTCCTTTTGTGTTAAGCTTCACACCTATGCTGAAACCTCCTGGATAAAGGCTCATTTCGGGAACTGCTCTTATACTTACAGACTTTACAGGCAAGAAGCCTAATAGCTTTAAATCAACACTTCTGTTCATCGATCTGCCATTAGAAGAATCCACCATCGCAGCATTTTGTTTATCACATAATCTTACAAAATACCCAGTTTTAATAGAATCATTTTCTCTTACAAATATTTCATTAGGTATTCTTTCAAGATTAAAATAGGTACTTAAAATCATTGCTAATATAGGAGTTAAAATACAAAGTAATGTCAATATCTTTTTGTTTCGCATGCTTTTACCTCCTCAAGTTTATTCTCATTCTAATTTTAAGTTTCCCGAATTATTATATCGTTATGCTATTATAAGTCTTCTATTAAAGACAATAGAATAATATCTGTGTAAATATATGATAGATAAAAATGAATATTTTACTACCTATAAAACACAAAATTCTTTGTATTTCTAGCTTATCTCTCAATACAGCTATCCATAAGATGGTTAAATAAATATTAATTATTTATTGATTCTAAACATTACATAATAAAAAAACATAGACATTAAATGCCTATGTTTTTATTTTTCCCTGATTTTTCATTTTTTATGTATAGAAAAAATTTTTTTATATAATTTTTTTCTTAATATTTTCTGCTAAACCAATTAATTCCTTAGCATTTTGTATAGTTAATTTTGTAACTTCAGCTCCGCCTATCATTCTAGCTATTTCAAGTTCTTTATCAGAATTTTTTAATTTTTCTACATTTGTAAAAGTTTTATCATTTTTCATATTTTTATGAACTAGATAGTGGGCATCTGACATTCCTGCAATCTGAGAAAGATGAGTTACGCATAAAACTTGATGCCCTCTTGATATTAAAAACATCTTTTCTGCCACTCTTTGTGCTACCCTTCCACTTATTCCAGTATCAATTTCATCAAAAATCACCGTTGGTATTCTGTCTTTGTCTACAAAAACAGTTTTCAAGGCCAACATAATCCTAGACAACTCTCCTCCAGATGCAACCTTTTCTAATGATTTAATAGGCTCACCGGGATTTGTTGAAATTAGAAATTGTACTTCGTCACAGCCATTATTAGTTAAATTTTCACCAAATTTTACATCAATTATAAAAGTACTTTTCTCTAATCCAATATAATCCAGTTCATTTTTAATTTTTTCTTGAAGCAAAACAGAATTATTTACTCTTATTTCGTGAATTTCTTTTGCTAATTTTATGCATCTATTATAAACAATTTCTTTTTCTCTATTTAGTGTTTCAATTATTTCATCACTGTTAACATATTCATCATATTGATTTTGTATTTTTTGCCTATATTCTAAGATTTCTTCAATAGATGAACCATATTTTTTTTTCATCTTACTAATTTCGTATATTCTATTGTTTATATCTGCAAGTTCATCTGCATCGTAATATATATCATCTTTTATAGATCTAATTTCAGAAATATTTTGTTCTATTGTAAAATATGCTTCCTGCAAGCTATCAGCAAAATCTTTTGCTTTTTCAAAATAATTTTGAACACCTCTAAGATCTCTAATTACATTATCTAAAGAATCAAATACTGAAGTTGTTGAGTCTGAACCACTATATAATATCTCGTAACTACCGCACAATGCTTTATTTATTCGTTCAGCATGAGTTAACATTTCATACCGCTCTTTTAGCTCTTCCTCTTCTCCAACTTTCAATTTGCATGCGTCTATTTCTTGAATTTGATACTTTAAATAATTTACAAGTTTCTCTCTCTCTCCATCATTCCCACTAATTTCAGCTAATTTACTTTTTATTTCATTTAACTTTTTATAGTTATTAGTGAAATTATCAATAAACTCCTTTATATTATCACCAGAAAAATAATCGAGATAGGTAATGTGATTTGAAGCTTCTAAAAGGTTTTGATTTTCATGTTGACCATGGATATCAAGAAGAGTTGAACTTATATGTTTCAAAGCAGATAATATTAGTGATTTTCCATTAACCTTAATGATACTGCGTCCAGTATTAAAAGTCTCTCTACTAATAATAACCATATCATCAAATTCTATATCATACTCTTTTAATACCTCTTCTGTCTTAGGATTTACAACAGTAAATATTGCTTCAACATATGTTTTTACTTCTCCAGTCCTTATCAAATCTTTACTAAATTTACTTCCTAATACATAATTTATTGCATCAACAAGAATTGATTTACCTGCTCCAGTTTCACCTGAAAATACATTAAACCCTTCATCAAAACAAATACTTAAATTTTCAATTAAAGCAAAATTTACTATATTTAATTGAAGGAGCATATTTTACCTCCGTTACTCTATTTATTTATTATTGATCATTCAA
>JARBUP010000352.1 GCA_029239575.1 Bacillota bacterium | reverse complement strand
GTTCCTAACCAGAAATTAACAAGATCAAAATGATGAGTAGATTTATGAACTAGCAATCCCCCACTATTTCTCTTATCCCTATGCCATCTTCTGAAATAATCAGCACCATGCTTTGTATTTAATAGCCATTCAAAATTTACTGATAAAACATCTCCTATTACCCCATCCATAATAAGTTCCCTTATTTTTGTATTGTGCGGAGCATATCTATAATTAAAAGATACTCTTAATTTGCGACCAGTTCTTTTTACTGCATCAACAATAGCTTGAGCTTTTACTTCATCTACAGTCATTGGTTTTTCCGTAATAACATCACAACCTAATTCCATAGCTCTTATAATATATTTATGATGAGTTCTATCTATCGAAGTTACTATTACTATATCTGGTTTTTCATTTTTTATCATATCGTCAAATTGATCAACACCATATGTAGGAATTGCTTCTACACCATACTTCTCCTGTAAAACTTTATTGGCATAATTCATACGAGTTTGATTAATATCACAGAAACCTACTAGTTTTGACGTTTCCTTAAATTCATTTACTATTGCTTCGTAAAAAAATCTTGCTCTACCACCAATACCAACTTGTGCATATTTTTTCATAATAACGCCTCCTAAAATTGAAAAATTATCCTAAAGATATGTTTTAATTTCTTTATAGACTAAATATAATGTATTCCAGAGTAAAATTCAGCACATTTTGTGCTCATTTTTATATTTTTAATACATATTTTGCTTTCTTGAGATAAAGCAACGAACCCGTTATCCCTAAAAAAGGAATAACGGGTTCATCTTTATCTCTTATATCATTTCTTTATATTTCCCTGGTGTAACACCCTCGTATTTCTTAAAGGTTCTAATAAAAGAATTACTATTATAAAAGCCAGTTTTTATAGCCGCATCTGAAACATTCATTCCTTGTTCTCTTAGTAATATTTTTGCATTTTTTATCCTTATTGAAGTAATATAGTCTAAAAGCCCTTGTCCTGAAGCTTCTTTAAAATATTTTGATAGATAGGAGTTATTTAAATCAAAGTGATTAGCTACCATAGATACATCAAGATCAACTTGAGCATAATTTTCTTTTATAAATTCAATTATTTGATCTCTTAGAACAAAAGTATGTTTCTTTTTATTTTCATTTATATAATCACATACCTTCTTTAAAATATCTAGAATTTCAACCTTCATATCTTTAACATTCTCACATTGAATTAAGGTTTCTACTGGGTTAATTTCATCAATAAACAAATTATTATTGCTCATTATATCTCCAACAGTTTTTACAATAGTGCTCATTATGTCAAACATTAAACATTTTATCATTTTTATAGACAAATTATTGTTTGCAAAATTTTTGTCAAAAACTTCTCGTAAAACTTGTTCAGACATATCATAATTTCCTGTTTTAATATAATTTATTAATTGCAATTCTATTCTCGTAAAACTTGTTCAGACATATCATAATTTCCTGTTTTAATATAATTTATTAATTGCAATTCTATTTCCATGGAATAATCATATTTATATTCTGAATTTTCGATTGTACTATAATTTATTATTGAACTATCCTCTTTAATAATCTTGTACTCCATAGCTTGTACAGCTTCTCTGTAAGAAATAGAAATACCTTCTATATTTTCGTGAATTCCACTGAAGGATACAGAAAAATAAATATGCATTTTATTTTGTATAAACCTCTGTGTATCTCTAGCTATTCTGTTTAACTCATTTATGTTTACTTCAAAATTTGTATTAGTAAAATTTATTAAACAAGCTATTGTTCCATCAATTTCGAATACAAAAACTTTGTTTTTATCAGCAGTAACTTCTTCAATAACTTTAGAAAGTATGAATTCTACTGTTATCATTTTTTCATTTGTACTTATATTCTCTTTATCCTCAGAAAAATACTCTTCAAAATCTTCTATATAAAACAACATTACAGAAAAATAATTGCTATTAAAGTTTATATCAAAGGAAGTAAGAGACTCATTAATAGTTTTACTATTATCTATTTTACCTTTTAGTAATTTAACTAAAAAATTGTACTTAAGCATATAGTTCTGCTGTTTCAACTTCTCATCAATTAACTTTCTTTCTTTAAAAGCAATATCTAGAGTTTTTTCAATAAAATTAAACTCTTCATTTCCAGCTTCAAAATTTATTTCAAAAGTATTTGATATTTTATTAATTAATCTGTTTATAGGATTATAATTTTTTCTTGAAAAAAAATAAGATACAAAAGTTCCTAATAGCAAACAAAAAATCATTGCTATAAAAGTAATCTGATTTATATATCTGACTTTATTTAGGAAGATTTCTTCAGGAATTATATACACATACTTCCATTTAAGTTTTTCTGATGTTACATTTGAAATAGCCATTTTAGAATTATTCCAATTAACATAACTTATATCACTACTATTAAAGCTATTGTAGTCAATTTCTTTTGGAAGTTTTATAGTTTTATTAGTTGTTGATATTATATTGTTTTTCTCGTCTATAATAAATATGTCACCAACATCTACAGGTTTAGTAGCAATAAGACTATTATAGAATTTTGCTTCATTAACCAACATAACTAAGGTTGCATATGGAGAAATCCTACTTCCAGTTGGAAGAGGTTGTATATATGAAATAGTTTTATTTACATAACTATTACCCCCATCTTCCTTAGAAGATACCTGCACAGCTTCAATTGGTATATACTGAATCTTATTATCATTTAATGAATTAATCCATTCCTCATAGGTAGTATTTTTTTTAGAATAAGTATTTTTATAAAAATCCTCTGGAGTACAAAATGTATCATATGATATTATTCTAGCTTTATTCTTGAAGTAGATATAAAAATAATCCAAGAAACTATTTGATACAGAATAAGCTTTTAATTGTTGATTTATTTGAGAAAACAAATAGCTATCATTTAGATTTATTTCAGAAGAGGAATACATTGCAGACCTTATATTAGGGCTTAAACTTATTTCCAGAGCAACCTTTAACATACTTTCCATTTCATTGTCTATGGTTTGTTGAACTTGTTTCAGTAGTATTTTATTTGTTGAGTTTATTTGATTCTTTACTATTTTTACAGATTGAAAGTGTATATAACTGCTTATCAATATAGGGATTAGTAGAATTAAAACATAAGATAAAAACCAAGATATAAACATATTAATTTTTTTCCTGGTAAAAAAAAGCTTCAAAATTACTCACCCCATTTACTAGTATAATTATTATATAGCTAAAAAATCTTCATTACTTATAGTAAACCTATTCATTGCATAATATAACATATTAAAAATCAGATATCAACTCATATCACATGTATAAATATTTCATTTTTGATTTATTATGTATTTTTTTTAATTTTTATTTGAATTTACTTATATAAATTTAAAATATTATATAAAAAAACAATAAATTGAAGATATCTATCAAAAATTGATTACTCATATTATACTGAAAAATCTCATCAAATTAAAAAATAAATATCAAAAACAATATATTGAAGATTTACTTTAGTAAAAGAAAACGAGTACAATTATCGTGAAAGTGCTTTGAAATTTCAAAGATATTTAAGTTTTATTAAATCTTAAGGAGGACAATTCATGAAGAGAACAAAGTATTTAATATTTTCAGCTTTATTAATTACAACTTTAGCAGCTACAATGTTAACTGGATGTAAAAGTAAAGAACAAGTAAAAGATTCTGCAAATACACAAAGTGAATCTTCTGAAATCAAACCATTTACCTTGACCTATTGGGTATCATTACCTAGTGCTTTACAAGGTGTTGTTACTAATTATGATCAAACAGAAATTTTTAAAGAATTACAAAAAAGAACTGGTGTTACAGTTAAATTCACTCATCCTACAAAAGGTCAAGAAAGTGAACAGTTTGGTTTAATGCTAGCTACACAACAGCTACCTGATGTAATTGAATATAGTATGTATAAATACGCAGGTGGTCCACAAAAGGCAATAAATGATAAGGTTATAGTTCCATTAAATGATTATATGAAATATATGCCGAACTTAAGCGGTATTCTTGCAGAAAACAAGGACTTAAATAAGCAAATAAAGACTGATGAAGGAAAATATTATTCAGCTCCTACACTACAAATTGATCCATTCCTTTGGCTAACTAAAGGAATAGTTATGAGAAAAGATTGGTTAGATGAGTTAGGTTTACAAGCACCTACAACTATTGACGAATGGCATGACGTGTTAACACAGTTTAAAACTAAAAAAGGTGCAACAGCTCCTTTACTTGGACCAATAGGAGAACTAGAAACAGCTAGATTCTTATCACCTTTTGGTTTA
>JARBUP010000351.1 GCA_029239575.1 Bacillota bacterium | reverse complement strand
AGACAATTTCTATCCTCAGCTTCCAATCGAAAAAGTAACAAAACTGCAAAAAAAGCGTGCTTCCCAGATGCCTTGTCAGGATTTTGTGGTCTATTGCGTTTCTCGTATTAAGTCCATGTCTATTGGCGGGAAAACTCCGTACCACTTGGTGGATCTTCTTTTGAAGGAAGAAACTGAATTGCAGGAGACTAGAATTAATGTGTATCATGATGAGTTGAATCTATATATTGATGCACATTAATTACAAAATGTATATTTAAGTTTCCTTATCGTTATATTTCATATTGTTCACAAAATTTTGTTTTATTGAATTTGGATGGTACTAACAAAGATTCTCCGAGCGATGAATTTAATTCGTCAAAAATTCTATTTCTTTTGGATATATCCATCCGATGTAAAAATCTGTTATTAAAAATTGAAATTAATTAAAAATAATCAAAACACATACTTGAAATAAGAATTTATAAACCAGAGGCCTTAGTTTAGTTAACATAAACTAAAGTCTCTTTTTTTAGAGTTCTTTAGTTCGTTTATTAAGATGCTAAATTGCATCTTTTAACTCTGTTGAGCGATGCCAATTTGCATCAGATGCAAATTGGCATCGTTCATATTTTATATTAACATACAACTATCCTGAGAAAACCAACATCAGTGAAGATTTTTAATAATTAATATAATAATGGCATGGATTTTGCTGTATGTATTGTGTAAAAAACAATCTTACAAATATGGAGGTTTTAAAATGAGTAAAAGAATTATTAGCTGTGCAATTACTGGCTCTATTCATACGCCATCAATGTCACCATTTTTACCAATAAAAGTAGAAGAGATAGCACAAAACGCTATAGATGCAGCTAATGCAGGTGCTGCGTCTGTTCATATTCATGCTAGAAATCCAGTAAATGGACAACCATCAGCTGATTTAGAAATTTATCAAAAAATTGTTGATAAAATCAGACAAGTAAATAAAGATGTTATCATCTGTTTAACTACAGGCGGTGGAGCGGGAATGACAGTTGAACAAAGAAGTTCTGTAGTTCCAAGATTTAAACCAGAATTAGCTTCTATGAATGCTGGCTCAATCAACTGGGGGTTATTCCCTGCAGCAACAAAAATTAAAGAATGGAAATATGACTGGGAAAAGCCATACTTAGAAAAAACAAAAGGTTTCATTTTCAGCAATACATTTGAAGATATGGAAAAAATGCTAAATATATTTAATGAAAATGGTACAAAGCCAGAACTTGAATGCTATGATGCAGGACATATTTATAATGTTAAGTTTATGAAAGATTCGGGTCTTATTAAAGGTAAACCATACTTACAGTTTGTATTGGGGATAAATGGGGCATTAGGATCTTCTCCATACGATTTAATAACAATGAAAGATACAGCTGATAGAGTTTTTGGTATAGGTGGGTATGAGTGGTCAGCTTTTGGTGCTGGAAGACAAGAGTACCAGATTTGTATGCAAAGCTTGCTGTTAGGTGGAAATGTAAGAGTTGGTATGGAAGACAATCTCTGGGTCGGAAAAGGTAAAATAGCAGAAAACAATGCGCAATTAGTAGAAAAGATGGCAAGGATAATGAAAGAATTTGATTTTGATATAGCTACACCTGATGAAGCTAGAAAAATTTTAGATATTCAAAAGTAATTATTTAAAGAACATTATAAAAATTTGAAGGAGATAATCATGAGATTAGCAATAATGGGAGCTGGTTCTTTAGGCACGATTTTAGGAGCTCATATAGCAAGAGGTGGTCAAGATATAGTTTTGATAGATTCTTATCAGGCACATGTAGATGCTTTAAATGAAAAAGGTGCAACAGTAATTGGAACACGCAATTTCACTGTTCCAGTAAAAGCGATAACTCCAGATAAAATGGAAGGATTATATGACATTGTATTTTATATGGTGAAGCAAACTTATAACGAAATAGCATTGCAAAAGGTTAAAGAACATTTAGCGCCTAATGGAGTAGTTGTTACGTTCCAAAACGGAGTTCCTGAGCCGACTATAGCTGATGTAGTTGGTGAAGATAGAGTTATAGGTGCACCAGTAGGCTGGGGAGCTACTTTTAAGGGCCCGGGAATATCAGAATTAACTACAGATGAAAAAGCTTTGCATTTTGATTTAGGAGAATATAAAGGTGGTGTTACTGAGAGATTAAATACAGTGAAATCAATTCTTGAATTAATGTGTCCAGTAACAATAGAAGATAATTTGATGGGAATCAGATGGGCAAAATTATTTATAAATTCAACAGGAAGTGGAATGTCAACTGTTATGAATGGAACATTTGGAGATGTAATTGATAATCCAACTTCTATGAAATGTATTATTCATATAGGTAACGAATGTATGCAAGTAGCAGAGGCTGCAGGAATTAAAGTTGAGTATTTTGGAACATTTGACTTATATCAATTTAGATTTGCAAAAGAAGAAGACTTTAAAGATATTGCTGAAAAGTTTAAAGCTTTGTATGGACCACATAGAAAATTGATAGCAAGCATGCTTCAAGATTTGAGAAATGGAATAGCAAAGACTGAAATTGATGCAATTAATGGTGTAGTTTGTAGCCTCGGCAGAAAATATGGCGTTGAGACACCAATTAATGATCAAGTTGTATCAATTATAAAGAATAAAGAAAATCGCGAAATACCAATAGAAGCATGTCCATTAGAGTCATTTGTATTTCCGATAGTAAAATAGATTTTTATTTTGAGAGGTTGTGAATTAATGAATTATAATCAAGAATATCAAAAAAAACTAATTTCTCCTGAAGAGGCAGTTAAGATAGTAAAATCTGGAGATTGGATACATTACGGAAATTTTATGATGGCTCCGACTTATTTTGATAAGTATCTTGCTAAAAGAAAAGAAGAATTAAATAATGTTAATGTTGTAGCG
>JARBUP010000057.1 GCA_029239575.1 Bacillota bacterium | reverse complement strand
AAAAAAATATTCTGGCAAACAAAATAAAAAAATAACAATGAGTTACATATTTTCGTTTTCAAACAATTTATGTTACATTATTGTAATGAAAATATAACATAAATGATATTAAAATTGAAAACATACAACGATGAATTTAAAAAATAATTAAAATAAAAAGTAGTTGGTTAAAAAGTTACAAAAAGTTAAAATATATCTTGCATAATCATGAAAGGTTTACTATAATATTATTTAATTAAAATAAATTCGGATTGATTAAGGGGAGGACGTTATGGTTAATCATGGTATACCAAAAAAACAAGGTCTTTATGACCCAGCATTTGAACATGACGCATGCGGTATGGGTTTTGTTGTAAATATAAATGGAAAAAAATCTTTTGATATTGTTGATGATGCTCTGACTGTTTTGGAAAACATGAGCCACAGAGGTGCAAGTGGTGCTGATGAATCCGGTGATGGTGCAGGAATTACAGTTCAAATTCCACATGACTTTTTACAAAGAGAATGTTCTGTATTGGATTTTGAATTGCCTGAAGAAGGAAACTATGCTGTTGGAATGATATTTGCCCATAAATATGATAAATTCAGAAATATTCAGATGAAAACATTTGAGAATATTGTCATTGAAGAAGGACAGCAAGTATTAGGTTGGAGAGATGTACCTGTTGACAGTACTATAATAGGGGAAAAAGCAAACGCTACAATGCCGAGCATAATTCAGGTTTTTATCAGAAAAGATGAGAGCATTAAAGATGATATGAGTTTTGAGAGAAAACTTTATGTTATAAGAAAAAGGGCTGAAAAAGAAATAGGACCTATGAGTGAACAAAATGGAGGAATATTTTATTTTGCAAGTCTTTCTGCTAAAACTGTTGTATATAAAGGAATGCTCACATCAGAACAGCTTAGAAATTTCTACCTTGACCTTTCAGACCTTGAATTCAAGTCTGCATTGGCAATGATACACTCGAGGTTTAGCACTAATACATTTCCGAGCTGGGAAAGGGCGCATCCGAACAGATATTTGGTTCACAACGGAGAAATAAACACTATAAGAGGCAATGTAAACTGGATGAATGCGAGACAAAAAAGAATGAAGTCTCCTTATTTTGAAAATATTCATAAAGTATTTCCTATTATTGACGAAACAGGAAGCGATTCTTCCATGTTTGACAACTGTCTCGAGTTTTTATATCTTAACGGAAGATCATTGCAGGAATCTATTATGATGATGATTCCAGAGCCATGGGAAAAAAACAAGCTAATGCCTAAAATGAAAAAAGAATTATACAAATTTAACAACTTTTTAATGGAAGCATGGGACGGTCCTGCAGCAATGGCATTTACAGATGGCGACATCATAGGCGGAATATTGGACAGAAACGGTTTAAGACCTTCAAGATATTATATAACTAAAGATGACAGAGTGATTTTGGCTTCAGAAGTAGGCGTTATAGACATAGACAATGACAATATCAAATTTAAAGGAAGGCTTGAGCCTGGAAAAATACTTTTAATAGATACAAAATCCCAAAGGATAATTTCAGATGAAGAAGTAAAGAAATATGTATCAACTCTGCATCCGTATGATGAATGGAATAAAAAACATATTTTCAGTTTAAGCGATTTTCCTGCTTTTTCTGAAAAAGATATTAAGATGAATGATATAGTCCAGCAGCAGAAAGCATTTGGTTATACTTATGAAGATATAACAAAAGGCATACAACCGACTGCAATAGAAGGTGAAGAACCTGTAGGGTCTATGGGGATCGATTCTCCGCTTGCTGTACTTTCTGAAAATCCGCAAATGCTGTATTTATATTTTAAACAACTTTTTGCCCAGGTTACAAATCCTCCGATAGATGCAATAAGGGAAGAAATTATTACTTCTACAAGCATGTCATTGGGCGACAGTGGAAATTTGATCAATCCAGATGGCGACAATTCAGCAAGTTTACTCTTGGATAATCCGATACTTACTAATGATCACCTCAATGTTATAAAGCACATGAACAATGACAAATTCAAAGTTGCAACAATTTCAATACTTTATAAAGTATCTGAAGGCGCTAAAGCAATGGAAAACGCTTTGGAAAAAATTTTCATGGAAGCAGATACTGCAATTGAAAGGGGTGCAAATATAATTTTATTGTCAGACAGGGGTGTCAATAAAGATTTTGCCGCTATACCTGCTCTTTTGGCATCTTCGGGAGTTCACCAACATCTTACAAGAGGTGAGAAAAGAACAAACATAGGAATTGTTTTAGAATCAGGAGAGCCGAGAGAAGTTCACCATTTCTGCACACTGATCGGATATGGAGTTACAGCGATAAATCCTTATCTTGCTTTTGAAACAATAAATGATCTTGCGGACAAAGGGATTTTAAACGGGATAAACTATGAAGAAGGCAAAAAGAACTATGTTAAAGCTATGGTGAAAGGTATTTTAAAGGTTATTTCCAAAATGGGAATATCCACAATAAGATCTTATCACGGGGCTCAAATATTTGAGGCAGTAGGTATTAAAAAAGAAATTATCGACAAATACTTTACAAAAACACCTTCAAGGCTTGAAGGAATAGGTTTAGAGGAAATTGCTTTAGAAAACAAAATGAGGCATGAAAGTGCATACGAAGAAAATTCGCCGTATACCGATATTCTCGAAGCAGGAGGATATTTCCAGTGTATTGATGGCGGAGAAGAACATATGTATAATCCAGAAACAATATATATGCTTCAAAAATCAAGCAGAGAAAACAACTACAATTTATACAAGCAATATTCCGAAAAAATTAATGAAGAAAAAATATATACTCTCAGAAACCTCCTTGAGTTTGACTACAATCCAAAGGAAGCAATTCCGATTGAAGAAGTTGAGAGCGCTGATTCCATAGTCAAAAAATTTAAAACAGGAGCCATGTCATATGGATCCATAAGTAAGGAAGCTCATGAGTGTCTTGCTATTGCCATGAACAGATTAGGCGGAAAAAGCAACACTGGCGAAGGCGGAGAAGATCCAGAAAGATTTAAAATAATGGAAAACGGAGATTCAAAGAACAGCGCAATCAAGCAAGTTGCATCGGGACGCTTTGGAGTTACAAGTAACTATCTTGTCAATGCAAGAGAAATTCAAATTAAAATCGCGCAAGGCGCTAAACCTGGGGAAGGCGGTCAGCTTCCAGGACTGAAAGTATATCCTGAAATCGGAAAAGTGAGACATTCCACACCTGGTGTGACTTTAATTTCTCCTCCTCCTCATCATGACATATATTCCATAGAGGATATAGGCGAGCTTATCCACGATTTAAAAAATGCAAATAGATATGCGAGAATCAATGTTAAGCTTGTATCAGAATCTGGTGTTGGAACAGTAGCTGCAGGTTTAGCCAAAGGAAAGGCAGATGTTATTTTAATAAGCGGATATGACGGAGGAACAGGTGCAGCACCAAGAACTAGTATAAGAAACACAGGTCTTCCTTGGGAATTAGGTTTATCAGAGGCACATCAGACTTTAGTTTTAAACAATTTAAGAGATAGGGTAATCCTTGAGACGGACGGAAAGCTTTTGTCTGGAAGAGACATTGCTATTGCAGCGCTCCTCGGAGCTGAAGAGTTTGGTTTTGCAACAACGCCACTAATTGTTCTCGGATGCCTTATGATGAGAGTTTGCAATTTAAACACATGTCCTGTGGGAGTAGCTACTCAGGATGAGCGCTTAAGAAAAAATTTCGCAGGCAAACCGGAATATATAGAAAACTTCATGATGTTCATGGTCAGAGAACTTAGAGAAATAATGGCTAAATTAGGCTTTAGAACATTGAAGGAAATGGTGGGACGCACTGACAAATTAAAACAAAAAAACAATATTAAAAATTGGAAAGCAAAAAATATTGATTTATCACAAATTTTATATCAACCTTTTGCAGGGGCAGATATAGGAAGATACAACATGCATGCTCAGGATCATATGCTGGAAAAATCACTTGACATGAGAAAACTACTTAAAATGGTTAAACCAGCATTGGAAAACCAAAAACCTATAAGCCTGAAACTTAAAATAAAAAATACGGACAGAGTTGTTGGAACAATAATAGGAAGCGAAATATCAAAAAAATATGGAGAAATAGGACTTAAAGACGACACGGTCAATCTTACATTCGTAGGTTCTGCGGGACAGAGCTTCGGAGCATTTATTCCAAAAGGGATGACGCTCAAGCTTGAAGGAGATTCTAACGACTACATGGGAAAAGGGCTTTCAGGTGGAAAAATAATTGTATATCCTCCTAAGGATTCTGATTTCGAACCTGAAAAAAATATAATCATAGGAAATGCAGCATTTTACGGGGCTACATCCGGAGAAGCTTACATCAACGGAAAAGCAGGTGAAAGATTCTGCATAAGAAACAGCGGCATGAACGCTGTAATAGAAGGTGTGGGAGACCACGGCTGCGAATATATGACGGGAGGAAAAATTGTGCTTCTTGGAAAAACAGGAAGAAATTTTGCTGCAGGAATGTCAGGAGGCATTGTTTATGCCCTTGATTTAGATGAAAATTATATAAATAGCTCAATCACCAATACAGAAAAAATTACTTCTGAAAAAGAAATGAACGAAATCAAAAGCATGATAACAAAACATGTTGAATATACAGAAAGTCAGCAGGGCAAAAGAATACTGCATGATTGGGATAGTTATTCTAACAGGTTTACAAAAATAATTCCTGCTGAGTATAAACATATGCTTGTTAATATCGAAAAGGCGCACAATATGGGGCTTTCTGGACATGAAGCTTTAAGTTATGCATTCAATGAAAGATATTCTAATATTGCAAAAGATAATCAAGCTACAGCTAAAAGTAAAACTTCAGGCAATGCTGCAAAATAATAAAGGAGGATATATAATGGGAAAAGCTACCGGATTCTTGGAATATAAAAGAACAGAACATAAAAAACGAAGTCCGAAAGACAGAATAAAGGACTGGAATGAAATAAAACTGCCCATGGATATTGAAGAGCTAAAAATTCAGGGAGCAAGGTGTATGAACTGCGGTGTACCGTTTTGCCAGGGCGGAGTTATTTTAAACGGAATGGTTGCAGGCTGTCCTATGCACAATTTAATACCTGAATGGAACGATTTAGTTTACAACTCTCAATGGGAGCTTGCTTATAAAATATTAACGAGGACAAATCCTTTCCCTGAATTTACGGGAAGGGTATGCCCTGCACCATGTGAGGGATCATGCACTGAAGGTCATATTTCAGATCCTGTTGCAATTCATGACATCGAATATGAAATAATTGAAAAAGCATTCGAAGAAGGATGGGTAAAGAAAAGTAATGCTAAGGGAACAGGAAAAAAAGTTGTCGTAGTAGGAGCAGGACCGGCAGGATTGTCAGCTGCATATTATTTGAATGCAGTAGGACATGACGTTACTGTATATGAAAGAGATGACAAGCCTGGCGGGCTTTTAATGTACGGCATACCTAACATGAAATTAGACAAGAAAATAGTGGACAGACGAATTGAATTAATGAAACAGTCAGGGGTAAAGTTTATTTTTAATGTGGAAGTAGGAACTGATATCACTACTCATGAACTCATTGACAGAAATGATGCCGTCATATTGTGCTGCGGAGCAAAAAAAGCCAGAGAGTTAGAAGTTGAAGGTAAGGATTTAAAAGGAGTTTATCAAGCAATTGAATTTTTGACAAACAGTACAAAAAATCTTCAGAAAACAAATAAGGAGACAAATTCACAATTAGATGCCAAGGGTAAAAATGTGATTGTAATAGGAGGAGGGGACACTGGAACAGACTGCGTGGGAACTTCCATAAGGCAAGGTTGCAAAAGTGTTTTTCAGTTTGAAATTATGCCTGAACCAGCTCGTGAAAGAAACGATGAAACAAATCCTTGGCCTGAATGGCCTAAAAAACTTAAAGTAGATTACGGACAGGAAGAAGCAATAAGCCTGTATAAAAAGGATCCAAGAAACTACAACATTGCTACTAAAAAATTAGTAGGAAACGAAAAGGGTGAAATAAAAGAGGTTCATACTGTAGATGTCAGATGGGAGAAGGATGAACTGGGAAGGGTTATTCCTATTGAAATTCCAAATTCAGAGAAAATATGGAAAGCAGACCTTGTTACCATTGCCATGGGATTTTTAGGTCCTGAAGACACTATAATAGATGAACTTAAATTAAAAAGAGATTTGAGAAGTAATTTAAAGGCGGAATTTGGAATTTTCAAAACAGAAGTTAATAAATTATTTGCAGCTGGAGATATGAGAAGAGGACAGAGCCTTGTTGTATGGGCTATTCAGGAAGGTAAGCTTGCTGCAAGAGAAGCCGATAAATTTCTTATGGGAAAAAGTGTAATTAAGTAAAAAAATTAAAGGTCTGATTTCGATATTCTATCGGAATCAGACCTAAATTTTTTCTATTCTTCTTCAAAAAAATCATATAGCTGTTCCATTTGTTCATATGTGAGCATGCCTGAATGGCTTCCTAAAGCCTCACCGTCTTTGCTTACTACTAAAGTAGTTGGAAATGAGCGAACGCCATATATATTAGATACTTCACTATCTTCATCAAGAACAACTTCAAGGTCTAAGTTGTTATCCTTCATAAATTTTTCAACAACTTCTTTGCTTTCTCCTACATTTATAGCTAAAACAACTAAATCTTTATCTTTATATGTATTTTGAAGCTTTTGTAAATCAGGCATTTCTTCTACACAAAATCCGCACCATGTTGCCCAAAAATTAATTATAACATTTTTTCCTCTTAAATCTGATAATCTTGTTGTTGTTCCATCTAAATTTTTCAGTTCAAAATCTGGAGCCATTATTTTTTTTATATTATTTTTTAAACTTTCTTCATAAGATTTTTCTTGGGTGTTTTCTGTTGTATTTGTAACACTGCTATCTTTTGCTTTTTCGCTACATCCAGTTAACAATGATGCAATTAATAATAAAACAATTATTTTTTTCATATTTAGCCCTTTCTGATTTTTAATATATTATTTAATAAAATCAATGCCTCTGTTTACAGTTCTCGTTTTATAAGTTTTAGGATAATAATTTATTAAAACATTATAAGCTTTTTCTAAACTTTCTTTATTTGGGTACAATCCAAATAAAGCTGAACCGCTTCCTGTCATCATGGATGATAAAGCACCATTATCCATCATAATTTTTTTAATTTCATTTAATTTTGGATGCATTTCTTCAACTGCTTTTTCCAAAGTGTTTGTAGTCAAAGATGCTATTTCATTGAAATTTTCTTGTTCAATATTATTTAGCATTTCACTGGCATTGTATAAATCATATTGTTCTTTTCGAAGATTGTTGTATACAAATGCTGTGGACATACTGAAATCTGGTTTAACTATTAAGATATTTTCCCATGAAAAATCATTTAACTTTGTAAGCTTTTCTCCAATACCTTCAGCCCGCATTGTTCCTCCTATGATACAAAAGGGAACATCAGCCCCAACCTTTAACCCTATTTCCATCATTTCATCTAAAGACATATTTAAATTCCAAAGTTCATTTAATGCTTTTATAACTGCCGCAGAGTTTCCACTTCCACCTGCAAGGCCTGCTTCAGAAGGTATTGTTTTATTTAATTTTATTACAACACCAAAGTTAATATTATATATTTCTTTTATTAATGATGCTGCTTTATAACATGTGTTTTTAGAGTCAGTAGGTATTGATTTATCACTTGTTTCTATAACTATTTTGTTTTCTTTAATGGTATCAACCAAAATTTCATCATGAAGATCTATTGACTGCATAACCGTGTCTATTAGGTGGTATCCGTTTTGAAGTTTATCTATTACATTTAAAAATAAATTTATTTTAGCATATGAATAAAGTTTTATCATAATGACCTCTGTTTCATTTTAAATTAAAATATTAATAAGAAAATTATATAATAGAACAAAAATAATAACAACAAAATAAATTATAATTATTACCAAGTACATAAAGATCCTTCTCTTACGCTCAGGATGACAAGTCCCAGAAATTTATCTATGGTTTATAAAAAAAATAAAATTTTTATAAAATATGTTTAAAGTAATTTTCGAGGGGTATATATATACTACAACATAAGTTTTACTAAATCATTACTGATACAATTTGTTTAACTCCTCAACAAAGTCGTTAAATGTTTGTACAGTTTTAAATTTAAAACAAATTTTTGTTTATTATCAAATTTTGAATTTAAGATTAAATATTTAAATTTAAATTGATTTTAAAATTAAAGAGAAGTTTTAAATTTGAAATTTAAGTTTTAGGTTTTAAATTTTTATTTAAGATTTAAGAGTGAGAGTTTTAAGTTTAAAATTTAAGTTTTTAAGTTTAAGATTATATTTAATTAAAGATTTAAAAAGTATTTAAATTAAGATTTAAACAAAAGATAAGTTTTAAAATTGTTTTTAGATTATGTTAGAGTTAAAGATTTAGAATTAAAAATTTAGAATTAAAGATTTAAAGACTTAAAAACTTAATGATTTGCGTATTAAAGATTTAAAGTGTTTTTTAAAGATTTATGTTTAAAAAGTTTAGTTTTTAAGATGCAAAAGGTTTAGATTTAAGTTTAAGATTTAAAGATTGTTCTAAAGATTTAAGATTTAAGATTAGATTTAAGGTTAAGATTAAAATTTAAGATTAAGATTTAAGATTTAAAGTAAAATTACAACTGAATATGATTCAATAAAAATATTCCTATATGTATAGGAATGCAACTAAGATTTAAAGTTAACAAATTTAAAAGTATCAAGTAAAAAAGATTCAAAACATTACGATTGTTGTTTATTAATTAAAGTTGAGGAAAGTAGATGGATTTTGAAGTTAAAAGATTTAGGTTTTTAATCAGTAGAAACAGATTTAGTAGGATGAATGTTTTACTATATAGGCAGTTGAAAGAGGTGATTCCTCCAAACACAGAAAAAGAAGTGATAATGAATAGCACCCAATACTCAAATATTATATAAGTTTATTATATAAAGATTTGGAATTGGGTGCTATTCATTTTATAATTCAAAATTATCTGCAAAATAAAAGCAGGGAAACCCTGCATATATGTTTAAAATAAATTTTTCCTAAATAATAAGAATGTTACTGATAACACTGTAATTAATGATACGCCTATTACAATCCAAAAACCATATGGAGAATTTGCAAATGGGATATTTACTACATTCATTCCGTAAAAACTTGAAAACATAGTTGGTATAGCCATTAATATAGTTAAAGAAGTCAGAAGTTTCATCACTATGTTCAAATTGTTAGATATAATGGAACCAAAGGCATCCATTTTTACACTAAGTATTCCGCTATATATATGCGCCATTTCTATGGCCTGTTTATTTTCAACTATAACATCATCAAATAAATCTTCATCATCAGAATATCTTTTAAAAACGTCCATTTTAGTTATTTTTTCTAATACTGCTTCATTTGCTTTTAATGCTGTAGTAATGTAAACCAAAGATTTTTCTAAGTCTAATAGTTGTAATATTTCTTTGTTTTTCATTGATTTGTGTAGCTGTTTTTCAACATAATTGCTCATTCTATCTATTTGTCTTAAATAAAGCAAATATCTTTGTGCATTCTTATATAATATTTGATATAAAAATCTGTATTTCTTAAATGTTTCAAAAGAGCGTACGCTGTTTCTTTCAAATTGATCTAACACAATGGAATTTTTTAAGCATACTGTTATAATATTTTTATTAGTTATAATTATACCCATTGGAAGAGTTTCGTATATAATGTGATCATCAGTTTTTTCCACATAGGGAGTATCAACCAATATTAAAACATGATCATTGTCATTATCTATTTCAATACGTGCACTTTCTTCCTCGTCCAGAGCAGCTCTTAAAAAATCCTTATCCACTTTTAGCTCATCTTCAATTAAGCTTATTTCCTCAGAAGTAGGATTCACAAGGTTTATCCAAGCACCATCCTCTATTTCTTCTAAAGTGAAAAGGGTTTTATCAATAGTTTTGAAAATGTCAATCATTTTTCACCTCAGTTTAATTATAGATTTTCACTATTACCAAACTGCAATGTTAATATGAATAGGTAATAGAGAAGTATTAAATTGTTTTAAATAAATTAATTTATTGACCGTAGGGACTTCGTCCATTACTTTTCACATCCTTTAAAATTATATTATTGCATTTAATAATAATAGTCTATTTTTTTTTATTTTGCAAGATAATTATAAAGCAATTTGAAGAAAAAAATACATATTTTATGAGAAAACGGTAATGATAGTATTATACAATCAATAAGCTACAATATTTCCACAGAATAAAGTAAAATAAGATTAGAAGGTGATTTTTTGGCGAGCACATCCGTATCAAGAGTTAAGGGCATTGTTGAAAGCTGCGTTGGTAAAAAGGTCAAGTTTAAAGTTAGAAAAGGTAAGAGCAGGTCCTTAATTTGCGAAGGTGTAATTTCTGATACATATCCTGCAGTTTTTACAGTTAGCGTAGATAACAGAGGGTTAAAAAGAGTTTTGTCTTTTAATTACATTGATATATTGACTAATTATGTCGAATTTTTTTTATGTAATGACGAAGAAACAAGAATAATATAATATATTAGTTTATATAAAATAAAACTGTTGTTTTTTTAAAAAACAGCAGTTTATTTTATTAGAAAAATTTGTTATACTAATTGACGGACTAATAACATATCTAATTAATAATCTTTTGAAATAATATATAAATAAACGCAACAGGGAGCAAATTTTGAAAAATTTTTTTAGAAATATATTTATATTAATAATAATATCAATTCTGATATATTCATATGCAAGATACATAGAACCGAATTTATTAAATGTGCATCACAAAAACATTGATAGCAAATTAGTAGAAAATAATAAAAATGAAATTAAGATTTTACAATTTTCTGATACACACATTTCAGAAAGTTTTGACATGGAAGATCTACAAAATATGGTTAATAAAATAAATGATGAAAATGCAGATATAGTTGTTTTTTCAGGGGATTTAATTGATCATTTCAATGATTATGATTATAAAGGTGATGTGGATAAAATTTGGCAAATATTAAGTGAAATAAATGCACCACTTGGTAAATATGCTATATATGGTAACCATGATTATGGTGGGGGCGCTGAAAGAATATATAAAAAAATAATGGAAAACAGTGGATTTGTGTTGCTGATAAATGAAAATTATAAAATACATCAATTCAATATAAATATAATTGGATTGGATGATTCTATTTTTGGAAATTTCGACGCAAGTTTGATGAATAATTTAAGCGATGAGAATTTTTACAATATTGTTTTAAGCCATGAACCGGATGTAGTGGATTCTCTTTTAGAATATAATGTTGATTTAATTTTGTCGGGTCATAGCCATGGTGGGCAAGTTAATGTTCCATTTTTAAGTTCAGCTATGTTACCTGAACTTGCTAAAAAATATACCAGAGGCCTATATGAATTTGAAAATTTTAGAAATACGAATTTATATGTAAATATAGGTATAGGAACATCTCAAATACCATTTAGATTTATGGCTGTGCCGGAGTTGTCAGTGATTAATTTAAAATAAATTTAATTACTTATTTTGAAGTTCGGAAATTTTCGCATAAAAGGTGCTGATTCACTAATTTCTTAGTTTGTCAGCACCTTCGATTTTAAATAGCTGTTTTTAAATTTAATAGTTAAAGTGATAATCTTTAATTAAAAATGATTTTACAACAACTTTTATATAATCCATTGTATTATGCCTTGCATCATCATAACTTGCTGAACCACTTATAACTCTTGTCAGCATCCCTTCAAATAATAAAAGAGTCATTTCATTTAATTTGTCTGCACTTTGTTGCTCTATAAATCCTTCGCTTATACAGTCCATAATTGTAGTCATACCCCTGGCATGAATATTTCCATTCATAAGCATTGATTTTACTGTTTCATTATGAGCGACTAAATCATCAGGATACATACTGTAAAATTCAGAAACATAATCTTCCATATTTTTGGACAGTTTTGGAAAGAAAAGAGCATTATAAATATCAGGTTTTAAATAAGCATAATTGCAGAAACATTCCCATATCTTTAAAAATCTGTCCATAGCGTTGTCCGTATCTGCCAAATAAAGATTTATTGAAAGTGCATAATCTTTTATATTTCTCATTGCACCAAAAAAAATCAAGTTATCTAAATTTTCAAAATAATTATATATGGTTGCACTGTTATATCCAGCTCTTTTGGCTACATTTCTTATAGTTACATTTTTTATTCCAATTTCATTAATTAGTTCATCTGTAGCATTTATAAAATATGTCATTGTTCTTTTTATACGTTTTTCTCTCATTGTAAATTTCCACCAATTTTATATTTATTGTATATTACCATACTTTATAGAAAATATCAAAATAATAGATTTAAATTTTAACAAAAAAATACTTTAAAAGAAATATTTATTACAAGATAGTTAATATGATGAAATATTTATAACAATGTTTAAGAAGATTTTTAATTAGATAATTGAAAATATAACACTTTTTAATAATTGGTCTAATAAACAAAAAAATATTTTATAAATACTAAAAAAATCGTTTGCAATTTAATCGCGATTATGTTAGTATATTAATTAACAACAGTAATCGTGATTATAAAGAAATCGTGATTACTAATTTGGAATTATAATTCAGTCA
>JARBUP010000056.1 GCA_029239575.1 Bacillota bacterium | reverse complement strand
TCATCATAAATATAATCAGATGTATTTGATTTATTATATGAAATTTTTATAGAATCCGCTTTAACTACATTGTTTTTAAAATTTTCATATGCATCAGAAATTTTAGAACTTTCTAAATTGAAATTATATCCTTCAAAATCACCTGAAGTTTTATACCCCTTTTGTTCTGATGCTTTTCTGATATTAGATAAATTTGTGTACATATTGTGAGGTGCTATTTTATTTGTTTTATAATATCTATACATGGCATTAGAATACAACCCATCTACATTTGGTACATTTAAATTATAAATTTCATTAAATGCATCTTGGCTTCCTCCAACATGTACGAAAATACCGTCATTTTCCAGTGCATAATAAACTAAATAAGGTCTTGCACTTCTCACTGGACCGACTCTTTCTGGTTCATTAGCTAAAAATACGCATAAATAACGAGTGTAAGAGCCTTCAACTTCACATTCATAAATTATTTCTGCCTGGCTAAGTCCTGACTGCCATCTTGCATCAGGATGGTTATCGATTGATACTACAACTGGTCTTTTATTTAATGTTTCTTTATCATATCTTAAACCATCAAGAGGCGATATTATTTTATTAATCTCTTTATCTGTTTCAACTTCTTTGATAGCCTCGTCATTTTCTTCTTCTTTTTTATTTATTTCATCTTTTTCTATCTGTAAATTTTCACTTTCGGAAGTTTCTTGAGTTTTATTACAAGAAACACAAAATAACAAAATAATAAAAACCATAAATATCAAAATATTTTTTTTCATATTTAAATCTCCTATATTATCTTTTGTTTATTGAGGGTAAGGAGTTTCTAATATTATATTATTTAAATAATTTTAATTCTTTCATTATTTCTTTTTCTCTTTGTCTCATTTCTTCTTTTTCAAATTCTTCCATATGGTCATAACCTAAAAGATGTAACATACTGTGAACTGTTAAATATAACATTTCTCTTTGTAAACTATGTCCTAATTCCTCAGCTTGTTCTATAATTTTTTGAGTTGATATAATAACATCTCCAAGCATTATAAATCCTTCAGGATCTTCTTCATCTTCATCCATAGGAAAAGATAATACATCAGTTTCACTATCAACCTGTCTATATATACGGTTTAATTCTTTAATTTCATCATTAGTTACAAATGATACACTTACTTCGAAGTTGCCCATAACATTTTCAGTTTTAATTGTAGCATTTATAGCTTCTTCGATAGCTTTCATATTTTCATCAGTGATTTCCATAAAATCTTGTCTGTTGTCATATAAAACATTAATCATTTTTTTTCGCCTCGTATTTTTCATAAGCTTTTATTATATCTTGAACTAATTTGTGCCTTACTACATCCGATGTATCAAAAAACATAAATCCAATTCCATCCACATCTTTTAATATTTCGATAATAGATTTAAGTCCAGATTTGTTTCCGTTTGGTAAATCTATTTGAGTTATGTCTCCTGTAATTACAGCTTTTGAGCCGTAACCTAGCCTTGTCAAAAACATTTTCATTTGCTCATTTGTAGTGTTTTGAGCTTCGTCAAGTATTATAAAAGCAGAATCCAGCGTTCTTCCTCTCATATAAGCTAATGGAGCAACTTCAATTAATTGCTTTTCAACATTTTTCATGAAATTTTCAACTCCCATTATATCAAATAGTGCATCATATAATGGTCTTAAATATGGGTCAACTTTATCCTGTAAATCACCTGGCAAGAATCCTAACTTTTCACCTGCTTCCACAGCAGGACGAGTTAAAATGATTCTTTCAACTTCTTTTTTTCTAAATGCATTTACTGCTGCTGCAACAGCTAAATAAGTTTTACCTGTACCTGCAGGTCCAATACCAAATGTAATATCTTTAGAATTTATTAAGTTCATATATCTTTTTTGACCTACTGTTTTAGGTTTAATAACTCTACCTGAAGCTGTAGTTACAATAATTTCTTTTAATAGTTCATTTACATCTAAATTGAAATTTGTTTTATTGGTATCAATTAAATATGTTATTTTTTGTTCAGTAATATCTCCTTCTGACTGCAAAACACCCATCATATCATTTAAAATTTTCACAGCAGCTGTTACGGATTCTTTGTTACCCGTAACTTTCATTTCATCATTTCTAATTAAAATATTTACATCAAAATAACTTTTTACTATTTTCAAATTTTTATCATGAGTACCTAATAATTTTCCTATGTTACCCTGAACTGTTATTGGAACTTTTTCTTCAAATATATCCATTATTCCTCCTTAATGTCTTCTATTTTTGGTAATGCAGATGGATAAATTTTTATTTCTTTACCTATGTCTTCTATAACTTCTATTTGAGCATTTAAATAATAATATTTTTCATCCTCTGTGAAATTTAAAGATGAAGTTATAACCCTTGAATCTGGGCTGCACATAGATTTCAAGTCATCAAATACGTTTATTTTCATTTTGTTTTGAGCTGTGTTTTCATCTATTTTAACTTTTTCATACTTTTCTTCATAGTATATGTTTTTTTCTAAAGAAATATCTGTGAAATTTGAAATTATAGGTATATTAATTGCATTTACTTTACAATTATAATTTTTAAAGCGGTTTGTGTCACCAATTATTTTCAATTTTTTGTCATTTATTTTTAAATAATACAAATTTTCCTTTTTATTGGTACTCATAGCTATATCACGCTGTTTTTCTTCTTTAAATTGAAAACTATAATATGTTTTACCATAAACTTTTCCAATAGATGGAACCATAGTATATTCTTCTAAATTTTTATTTTTAATTATTCCCATTACTAAAGTTTGGCCTTCATAAACTACGTCACCTTCCTGTATTACTGGCTGACCACTTTTGGCAATGACTTTATTAATTACTGCATTTTTAGTAGAAATAATACTTGTAGGTGATTTGTCTATTATTTGCTCAGGAAATGGATTTTTTTCTTTTATAAATATTATTAGTTTAGAACCTTCTATATATGCTTCTACAAAATTAAAATTTTTAAAATTTTTATATAATATGGTTTCTATATGTTTTTCATTTATATAGTTTTCATTTGTAGGTAATTTTATTTCATTAGAACTAAGTGTTTCTTTTATTTCTTTTTTAATTTTTTCATTTCCTCCAACTAATTCAATACTCCAAATTAATGTTGAATAAACGTAAAGGCAAACAATTAAAATAAAAGCACCTAATAAAAATCCTTTTCTTGATTTTATTTTATGTAGTTTAAATGCAATACCTGTTTTTTTAGTTAATTGCATTTTATTTTCTTCAAACAATTCAGTATTTTTCCTGTAGTCATCATAAGCTAATTTAAATGATAAATAATCATCTTTTTTTTCTACGTCCCATATGCTAATATTTCTTCTACTAAGTAAATTTAAAGTTTTTTCGTAATTTGATCCTAATATTTTAATTACTACGTAGCCCCTTAAAAAATTTAATATTCTGAATATTAACATATCTACTCCTTTTTATTGATTAATATTTCATTTACTGCTCCTTTTACGATTACTTTGTAATCATTAATTTCTTCTATTTTAAAATTTTTACCTTTAATTAAAATTGATTGATCTTTAGTATTAATTCCTACAACATCATTTTCATAAATAAAAATTCCTGTATGATTTTCAATAATAACTTTTTTGTTGCCATGCATTCTTAAGTCAAAATTATCAGAGGCTGCATTATTAGGCAATTCTAAATCATCAGCTAATTTACTTCTAATATTGTTAAACTTCATATTTCCTCCATATATATAACATTTTAGTATATTATAAAATATGCAAGATGTCCTGTTACTATGATATTGTATTTTTAAGGGACGGTTCCTAAAACCCTAAAGCTTGCTCTGATAAAAAAAGGAACCGTCCCTAAACGGTTGAAATAAAATAGAATTATATTAAATTTCTGAATTAAAAAAACCCTGACTGCTCAGGGTTTTTAACTTAAACTACTGCAAATATTTTGCTACGATTTGATTTACTGTCTTACCATCAGCTTTGCCCTTGACTTTAGGCATAATGAGAGCCATCAGTTTACCCATGTCTTTTTTAGACTGAGCACCTGACAAAGCAACTGCATCTTTAACAATTGCTTCAAGCTCTTCATCTGACAGTTGTGGCGGTAAATAATCTAAAAGTATTTTAATTTCTTCATTAGTAAGATCTATAAGATCTTGTCTATTGCCTTTTTCAAAGTCATCAATTGAGTCTTTTTTTTGTTTAATCTGTTTTGCTATTATATCTAAAACATCCGCATCTTCGAGTTCTACTCTATCATCTACTTCTTTTTGTTTAATAGCAGATCTAACTAAAGTCACAACATTTTTTTTGACTTTGTCCTTAGCTTTCATGGCTTCTTTCATATCATCCATGAGCTTTTCTTTTAAAGGCATACTTTCACCTCTTTATCTCGCTTTTTTGTTCTTTTTTCTACGAGCCGCTTCAGCTTTCTTTTTACGCTTAACGCTTGGTTTTTCGTAATGCTCTCTTTTTCTAACTTCAGACATAACACCTGTAAGTGCACATTGTCTTTTAAATCTTCTAAGAGCGTTGTCTATCGACTCGTTTTCTCTTACCTTTACCTCTGTCATTTTGCTACCCTCCCCTCGTTCTACCACTGTATGTCCATGACACCAGCGAGTTTAAAATAGCACTTATTTATTATATAACATTGAATAATTAAATGCAACTATTTTATGATAAAGTTTCTGACAATTTTTTTCCTCCAAGAATATGGAAGTGCAAATGTAATACAGATTGACAACCGTCTTCGCCACAATTACATAAAACTCTATAACCGGATTCTTTTATGCCAACTTTTTCTGCTATTAATTTTATAGATTCAAAAATTTCAGATATAATATGACTGTTTTCAGCATTAATATCGTTCATTGAAGAAATATGTTTTTTAGGCATAACTAAAATATGTACCGGAGCTTGAGGATTTAAATCATTAATGGCAATAATATTATCATTTTCAAACACAGGTTCCGAAGGAATTTCTTTATTAGAAATTTTACAAAATATACAACTCATTTTTTCACCCCTTTATTAAAAAATAATATAATCAGCATAATGCATTACTGAGCAATTAAATAGTCGTCATGTACATCTTTAATAGAAACATTTATTATTTCATTTTTAATATTTTTATCACTTTTTATTAAAACTTTCAAGTAGTTTGAAGTATACCCTTCAAATAAATTATTATTTTTTTCTGTTTCGATTAAAACTTCCATATTTTTATTTATAAAATTATTCATGAACTCATTTGATATTTTATTTGCAAGTTCGATTAAAATTTGGCTTCTATCATGTTTGATGCTGTCATTTACTTGGTCAGTCATTTTAGCAGCGGTAGTACCTTCTCTTACTGAATATTTAAACACATGTATTCTTGAAAAGCGAATTTCTTTGACAAATTCATATGTCTCTTTAAATTCTTCTTCAGTTTCTCCAGGAAAACCTACTATAATATCAGTTGTAATTCCGCTTTCAGGCATATATTTTCTTATAAGTTTTACATTTGTTCTATACTCCTGAGTTGTATATTTTCTATTCATGCGATTTAACACGCTGTCGCTTCCACTTTGTAATGATAAATGAAATTGATGACAGAATTTATCCATTTTAGAAATTCGAGAAACAAAATCTTCTGTAATTATTTTAGGCTCTAAAGAACCTAAACGAATTCTTTTTATTCCCTCTATTAAATTTATATCTTCAATTAATTTTATAAGAGCATTTTCAATTTCTTGGTCTTTTCCATAAGAAGATATGTGAATACCATTTAATACTATTTCTTTATATCCGTTAGCAGCTAATTTTTTTACTTCTTCTATTATATCATTGTGGTTACGGCTTCTAATAGGTCCTCTAACATAAGGAATTATACAGTAAGAACAAAATTGACTGCAACCATCTTGTATTTTTATATTAGCACGAGTTTTATCATGAACTGTGCTTATTTTTAATTCTTCAAAATTTTCTTTTCCGCTGAATTGTTCTATAATATCCATATCTGTATCAACGAAATTATTATTATTATTATTATTATTTTTAAGTTTTTCTTTAATTAAGCGTCCTATTTCACCTTTATGCTTAGTGCCTATAGTAATATCAACACTTGTTTCTTTATTTATTTTATCTGAATTTAATTGAACGCTGCAGCCTACTGCTACAACTAAAGCATTTGGATTTAATCTTTTTGCCTTATTTATGAACTGCCTTGATTTTCGTTCACTTTCTTTTGTTACTGCACATGTATTTATTATATAAATATCTGCATTTGTATTTTCCTGAACTACTTTAATACCTTCTTGTTCTAAAAGTTCAGTCATGGCTTCAGTTTCAAATTGATTTACTTTGCAACCAAGTGTAGTAAATGATGCCGTAATTTGTTTATTGTTTTCTTTATCTATATTTAAATTTTCTAAATTGTTCACTTTATCTCCTATATTAATTCAATGTAAATATTGTAATATGAACCCCACCCAACAATGCAATCAGAGATTGCTGTTGGGTCCCGGGAACCTTGTTATATTTCAATAAGCATATCATACATAAAAATTAATTTCAATGATTATTACAACCAAAATGCATTTTCTATATAATTTATTTGTTTGTCTTTTAATATTATTTCTATGACATCAAACCGGCATATTAAATCAATATTCTTTTGTTTTAAAATATAATATTTTGCAGCTTGAATAATTTTCTTTTGTTTGTTTAATGTAACCGATTCCCTTGGTAAACCATGATCTGTGTTTATTTTTCCTTTTACTTCAATAAAAGAAATTATTCCATTTTTTTCAGCAATTATGTCTATTTCCCCAAATTTGCTTGTAAAATTTTGATTTAATATTTTATAATTATGTTTAAGTAAATATTTTTTAGCTAATTCTTCATATTCATATCCTTTATTTTCTTTGTACATATTTCACCGAATCTTCCTTTAAAAGAAAAATAACTTTTATAAACTTTAAGCCAAAAAAGTTTAATTGAACAAAATATAAAAAAAATAATTACTTACTTATTGTAAAAGTTCCACCATCAGTTTCTTCAATATGTGAATTATAAAATTCTTCCATTAATTTGAACATATAATATGTGTCTTTATTTCCTGCTGTTTCATAGGAGGAATGCATTGCTAACTGAGCTATTCCTATATCAGCCATTTTAATGCTAACTTGAGATGATGCTATATTCCCTAAGGTACTTCCACCTGCAATATCAGAACGGTTTATATACGACTGATATGGGATTTTTCCTGCATTACAATAATGTTTTACTAAAGATGAACTCACTCCATCAGTTGTATATTTTTGATTAGCGTTATATTTTATAACAACACCTTCGTTCATATAAACTTTATTAGTAGGGTCACTCAATTCAGGATGATTTGGGTGTACAGCATGGGCATTGTCAGCTGAAAGCATAAATGATGTAGAAAGAGCACAGAGGTATTCTTCTTTAGTTTTTCCTAAATTCTCACTAAGTCTCTCTAAAGTGTGTTTTAAAAATGTGGATGCAGCTCCTTGTTTAGTTCCGCTTCCAACTTCTTCATTATCAAAACAGCAGAATAAATTTATGGATTTTGTATTTGAACCTGATAAAAAAGCTTTTAATGATGTAAATGCGCACTGTAAATCATCTAATTTAGGAGAAGATATAAATTCTCCATTGCTTCCCCATACAGATGGCTTCATGCGATTATACAAAAATAAATCATGGCTTAATATATTTTCTTTTTTAGTTTTAGCTAATTTTGCAATTAATTCTAAGAAATTGTCTTCTTCATTTTCATTTTTTTCATAAGTTCCAAATAAAGGAATTAAATCTACTTGTTCATTATATTTCATGCCTGTGTTTATTTCTTTATTCATATGTATTGCTACATTAGGAATTAGAACTAAATCTTTATCTACATTAACTAATTTTGTTTCAATACTATTTTCAGTTTTAATTATAACTCTTCCTGCAACAGATAAGGGACGATCCATCCAAGAAGAAAAAATCATGCCACCATATTTCTCTGTATTTAATTTTACATATTTTTTGTCAACATTTAATTTATAATTTTCTTTGATTTTAAATGTTGGTGAATCGCTATGTGATGCAATTATATTAAAATTAAAATCATCTAAATTGTTGCCTATTTTAAATGCTATTATTGATGATTGGTTTCTTGTTACATAATATTTTTTGCCTGTTTGTAGTATCCACTTTTTATTTTCAGATAAACTTTTAAAGCCATTTTCAATTAATTCTTTTTCTATTGAATTAATCGCATGGAAACTACTGGGACAATGTTCAATAAATTTTAAAAGTTCTTTTGTAAATTGATTATACATATTTCCTCCAACTAAAATAATATTATAACATTATATACTAATTATAAACTTTTATTTAAAAATTGTACACAAAAAAAATACCCGCAATTATTATTGAGGGCGTAATTAAAATTTAATATCCTTTTGGTCTTGGCCAATTTGAATTTTTTATGGAAATAAATGATTTGTAATTTAAAAATTTTGATCTATGCATTACAAACCATATGGATGCTAATAAATAAAAAATAAGACCGGACACGATATTAATAAAATAACCAAAATACATTCCAATTAATGTAACAAATACTAGTACAAGCACAATTATAGAGGGCAATGGATGCCATGGTGCAACATAACCTCTTTTAATAGAACCAATTGGATACATTTTTCTAAACTTAAACATCATATATCCAGTCATTATATATGCTAAAAGCGCAGAAAGAATAGAAAATGTTATTACTTGATCTAATAATCCAGTAAAACCAAAAGCTAAAGATATTGGCATCAGAAATAAAATTGCTCTATATGGTGTTTTATATTTTGGATGTAATTTTGCAAACGATTCAGGTATTAATGTATCATTTGCCATTGAATACCAAGCCCTGCTAGCATCAGCAATACAGCCATTAGCACTTGCTAAACAAGAAAGCAAAGTACCTATAAATAAAAGTTTAATTACAACTGGTATTTTAGTTGCAATAGATGCATCATAGAGTGGATATACAGATTTAGACAAAGTATTAGCTTCTACTAATCCAGAACTAACATACCAAGTAATTGTAGCTCCTATTATTAGTGTTATAATACCTGCTATAGCACCTAATGGCAATGATCTTCCTTTTGAACGACATTCTTCTGCTGCAAGGGTAGTTCCTTCAATACCTAAATAAAACCAACATCCAAATTGAAGGGCACCTATTATTCCTATCCAACCATATGGAAGACCATTAGTTAATTTTGATAAATTTAACAAACTATTTTCAGGCGAATAAAATTTAGTACTAAAAAACAATACTATTATAGTTAAAAATGAGACTCCTGTTAAAACTATATTAAGATTTAATGTTGAATGTACACCTTTGTAATTCATGTAAGTAAGTAATAATAAACTTAATATTATATATGGTAGAGGATCAATATCTGGATGCAATGTTTTTAAAAGCTCTCCTACAACCAATGCATCAGCAGCTTCTAACATTACATATTCAAAAACAAGCATCAGTCCCATATTAAAAGCAGCTAAAGGTCCAAGAAAATATTTTGCCATAGCATACTGCCCGCCTGCTTCTGGAATTACAGAACCCATTTCAGTATTTATCATAATTAAACATATGTACATTATACCTATTATCCAACATGCCATTATGGAACCGATGGAACCACCTTTAGATATTGTAAAATTCCACCCCATGAATTGTCCTACTAAAACAATTCCAACTCCTAAAGCCCATATATGCATAGGACCAAGCACTTTCGAGAAATGAGACTCTTTCTCTTTATCTTTCTCTTTTTCCAATTGTAATTACCTCGCTTGTAAACTAATTTTTATTTCCTTTTTCTACTTTAATAAAATCAATAGCTAATATTGAAATTATAATAATACATAAAACCCAAGCACCATAATTCATTAATTTTATAAAATTCATAATTCACCTCTATTTATTTGTCGTAACGCTTTCTTATTGTTTCTTTAAGTCCTTTTTCCGATTGAAAAAGCATAAAAGATAAATACAATATTATAAATGAAATAGTTATTATAAATGTTGTAATATTTAATGAATAATTTATTTCTCCACTTGTAGTACCTTTCATGACCATTGCGCTTAAAAGTGTTGCAAAACATATTATTAAGATAAAAAATGTGTCAAATATTTCAACAAATATATTATTTTTTTTATTTATGATATTTTTTGTTTTTGAATCTTTAGCCATACTATAACCTTCTTTTATAAAATATTTTTTAATCTTTTTTAGCAAGTGCAATATAATATATCTCTTCTTCATACAACTGAATTTTATTTTTCTTTAAATGGGAAATTACTGCTGTTGCTGATGCAATGACAAACAAAAAAGCAATAATTCCAGTTCCGACAATGAATATTCCTGAAATATTGTTTGGAGCTATACCTGCAACTATTTTTAAAATATATATTAAAAGAGCCAATAGTATTGTTGTAAAAAATATTATTACAAAACAATCTTGAAAATACATTTTATTGATTTTGTTCATTAGAACCTCCTATATCATATTATATTTTAATATTATATTTCATCATTATTTATTAACAAATTCTATCCATCCATAAAAACCTCTTTATATTGATAAATTTAATATCTTATTGTTAAGCAATAAACATACCAATTACATAAATATATGTAAACACCTGTTAATATTTTTTACATTGGTATATCAATGTACTATAAATAAATCTAAAAAGTAAATTTTAATAATTTCAAAAATTAATATATTTTTTGAATTATTTTTCTTAGCAGTGAAACTATTTTCATAGTAATACAGTTTATTATACAATTTAGTTATATTATTACTTGTTTTTTATTATGTATAATTGAAGAATATTATAATTATTGTTACTTTTAAAACAAAGATAAAAGCAAAAAAAAGCAGTCATAACTGCATAATATTATTTATACAATTTCTAACTGCTCATTTTTATCAAATATTTTTTTAAGAAATGTTTT
This sequence comes from Bacillota bacterium, assembly GCA_029239575.1. Classification (GTDB taxonomy): domain Bacteria; phylum Bacillota; class Clostridia; order Tissierellales; family Sedimentibacteraceae; genus Sedimentibacter. Next base: position 1,699 of record JARBUP010000056.1, on the reverse strand, counting down.
TCTATGTATTTCAATAGGACCGAAAGAAAGTAATGCCTGTACATGATCTTTAGTTCCATAACCTTTGTTTTTGGCAAATTTATATTGTGGATATTTTTTATCTAATTCTTCCATTTGTCTATCCCTATAAACTTTAGCAATAATGGATGCTGCTGCTATACCATGGCATTTTTCATCACCTTTAATTATATTTAATTGTGGTATGGGTAAATCTAATTTTTCAGCATCAATTAATAAATGATCAGGTATAATTTTATTTCCATTTTTATCTAATAAGTTTTCTATTGCTTTTTTCATAGCAAGTTTTGTTGCATTTTTTATATTTACTTCATCAACTATGCTACAGTTCATTTCTCCAATGCCAATAGCTATAGCAGAATTTTTTATAACATCATATAAATAATCTCTTTTTTTAGGTGTTAGCTTTTTAGAGTCATTAACACCATCTATTAATAAATTTCTGGGCATAATTATAGCACATGCAACTACACTTCCTGCTAAACATCCTCTTCCTACTTCATCAATACAAGCGATGTAATTATAACCCTTGTCCCAAAGTTCCTGTTCAATTTTAAGCATCCTATGCCTCCTGTATCTGTGAACATTGAACCATGAACGATGAAAAATGAACAATTAAGGTTAGCTGTTCATTTTTCATCGTTCACTATTCATTGCTATTTGGTTTTTCTAAAGATATTTTTCCAAGATTTCCATCTCTAAAATCTTTTAAAATTAATCTTGCAACTTTTAAATAATCTATTTCTGTTTTATTATATATACACGCTCTTTTAATAGCGATATTATTCAAAGTATCTATAACTTCTTCTCCTGCTTCTACGCCGTATCTTTCAAGCAGTTTATTTTCCAATCCCATATTTTTCATTCTCTCTACAAATTTAAAAGCAATTTCTTCTAACTGTAAAACTTCATCTCTAATTGCTCCAGAAAATGCTAAGTTAAGTGCATCTTCTTCATTTGTAAATTTTGGCCATAAAATACCAGGAGTATCTAATAAGTCTATATTACCTGTAATTCTAATCCATTGCTTTGATTTTGTTATACCAGGCATATTTCCAGTTTTAGTGCTTTTCTTTTTTGCTATTGAATTAATTAATGTTGATTTACCTACATTTGGTATACCAGCAATCATAGCTTTAATTGTTCTATTTAATATTCCTCTTTTTTTGTATCTTTCAACAAATTCTTGAGAAGCTTCTTCAATTGCTGCTTCTAATTTTTTTAATTCTTTATTGTTAGTTGAATTATATAAAACAACTGACCAGCCTTTTGATCTATAATAATTTTCCCATTCTTTATTAATATGTGGATCTGCTAAGTCGTATTTATTAAGCACTATTAATCTTTTTTTATCTTTAAATACATCATCTAAATCTGGGTTTTTGCTGCTTCTTGGTATTCTAGCGTCAATTACCTCTATAACTATATTGACAAGCTTTAAGTTTTCTCTAAGCAAGTCTTTTGTTTTTTTCATATGTCCCGGATACCAATTTATATTCATTTCATACCTCATTTGTTTCTTATATTTTATATTACTTATTATTATCCATTTTTAAAAATATATAATAATTTATAAATAATGAAAAAAATTGAGGACATTCGCCCTCAATTATTATTAATAACTTCTTAATTCTTTAACTTTAGCAGCTTTACCAGTTCTTTCTCTTAAGTAGTACAATTT
>JARBUP010000350.1 GCA_029239575.1 Bacillota bacterium | reverse complement strand
AAAGTTAAAGGACCGCTTAATGCAATGCAAATAGCCTTATTTTCTTTTAAACTATTTTTTTTATTTACAATTTCTTCTAATATTTCAGGCATTCTTCCTGAATTTTCATTTGGTATTCTACATTTACATGGAATATATGCTTCTTCGCACAAAGGGCCGTTTATCATCACTTTATTTGATTGTTTAATTACTTCACATCCTAAAATTTCTGATTCAACATACATATCAATTAAAATAGGTTCAATTTTTTTGTTAATCAAATCTTCAAATTTTTTCATTTTCGTCCTCAATTCTTAAACTTATATTAAACCTTTATTGTTCAAAGCTTCTTTATATGCATTTATAAGAGTCACGCTGTCAGGAGTGTCAGATATGAATTTAATTACTCCATCTATTACAATTGTAGGCACATTTTTAACACCAAGCTTTTGCATCACTACAACGGCTTCTTTTTCTTTTATTTTATGTTCTTTAATAACAACCTTATCTTCAAATTCCTGTGCACATTTTCTTACCGCTTCCATCATATATTGGCATGGAGCACATGATTCCGAATCCAATGTTACAACATCTATGTATACCTTTTCATTATTCTCATAATCAGGAAGTTCAACTTCAATTCCTTCAAGAGAGTTTACACTTTCCATTAATTCAGCAACTTCTCCATGTACAACTTTAGCTATTGCTTCTGCATTTTCAACAGGTACATCAAATGGCATATCGCATCCAGGAGCTAATATAAATCCTTTTTTTCCTCCGATTTCCATGCAGTTTAGAGCATCATTTACATTGTCAGCTACTGAACCAAAAAGCATTGTAACTGTAAGTTTTATGTTTCCTCCAAATGATATGTTGTATTTTCTTGCCATGTCCCTTACATAGTCTAATGGAATATTTTCATCTATTGAAATACTGTCAGCACCACATTTGCACATTTCTTCAATATTTTTCTTTGCGTTTCCACAAACAAACATGGAGCCAAGTTTTCCTTCATTTCTGATGAAATCAAAAACTTTCTTGCAGTGCGGAGTAACAAACTCATTAAAGCTATTAGGTGAAATTTGAGATGTCATAGGGTCAACTACTGCTATTATATCAACTCCTGCATCCATGTACATTTTCGAAGTCTTTAAACATACTTCTGTACAAAATTCTAAAAGTTCCTGAGTTTCTTCCGGCTCATCAATCATGTTATAAAATATATCACTTCCCAATAAGTGAAGAGCTAATGTAAATGGTCCTGTAATTAATCCATAAATGGCTATTTCTTGCCCAATTTCATCACAAATTCTTTTAGTTGCGTCTAATACTATTGGGAAACGGCCGTCATTTTCAGTTGGAACTTTTAAATCTTTTAATTTTTTGCCTTCGCTTAAAGGATGCGAAACAACAGAAGGCGGATTTGATTTAGCCCATAAAAGCTCACATCCTAAAGCTTCTGCTTCAATCTGCAAATCAAACAATGCAGGTATACCATCTGCTCTGTATTTTTCTGCTGCAGCTTTAACTCCATTTACTATCAAATCCGCATCTTTAAAAAATTCTTCTGCATTTACATCTATTAATTTTGCAGCATGGCATCCTACAAAAGGAACCCATGGTGCCCTAATAGTTTCTTCATTTCTTATTGCCTTTAACACTAACTCTCTTGAATTCATTTAATCCTCCACATATAATCATCTTATTATTATTTTAATTAACATAATAATGTTATCAAATATATGAATTATTATATTGTTATAAATAACGTTTTTTAGTAAAATTTTTAGGTATTATTCAAACATCATTCCTTCAATAAAAAAATCCTGAAAATCCTGATTTGATGAAAGTTCTATATACCTTGTCTTTACCACAACATCTTCAGACTTTTCTCTTAAGTTTCTTGACAGTAAATAAGCTTTAGCTCCGCTTCCTGCACTGTTGCCTATATTTTTAACTTTATCTTTAAGCTCTTTTGGAATCATGCCAATCAACGTAGCACTTTCAATGTCCATATAATTTCCAAAACCGCCTCCCATATATAAAGTATCGATATCTTCATATTTTAAGTTTTTTTCTTTTAACAATATTTGAATTCCTGCACTAATAGCAGATTTCGCCAGCTGAACTTCCCTAACATCCTTTTGAGAAAATGTTATTTGATTTTGTTTACCACATTTTTGTGCTATTATAAATTGTTTTATGCCGTCAATTTCAGTGAGATTGTTTTTAAATTTTTCATTTAATTCTTCATCATCTAAATCTATAACTCTTCCAGTTTCATCTATGATATTATATTTAAGCATTTGTGCCACACAATCAAGAACTCCTGAGCCGCATATTCCTACTGGTTTTTCATTGCCAATTGTTTCATAAATCTTTTCATTTGATAAATTTATTTTGCAAATTGCGCCAGTTATGCCTGCCATTCCATGCTTTATGTTTGCTCCTTCAAAAGCAGGACCTGCTGCTGTTGAACATGTCACTACTTCTTCTTTGTTTCCAAGAGCCATTTCTCCGTTAGTTCCAATATCAAGAAGCAAGCTGTATTTTTCTTTATCAAGCATTCCGCATGTTATGATTCCTGCAGTTATGTCACTGCCAACATAAGCTGATATGCCTGATACTACGCTTACTATTCCATTAGTTATAAGTCCTAATTCTTTTGCTTCAATTACCATTGAACTGTTAGTTACTGGAATGTATGGAGACATAGCAATATTTTCACAAGAAAGCCCTAATAAAAAATGGATCATAGTAGTGTTTCCCACAAAACATACATCATATATATTTTCTGTTTTAACATTACTTTTATTGCACAAACTTTCGATCATTAAATTGAGTTGGGAAATTATTGTATTTTTAAGTATGTTTAATCCTTCTTCATTTTCAGATGAATAGTTAATTCTTGAAATGACGTCTGCTCCATAATTTCTTTGATT
>JARBUP010000349.1 GCA_029239575.1 Bacillota bacterium | reverse complement strand
TAGAGTAAGATTTAATTTCTTACTCATTCTAATTATTATTTAATTTTTATCATTTTTACTCATGTATAGAATTCTATAACCACTTTAAAAGATCCAATGGCTTGTCTGCTATTTTTATAGCACCATTTTCTTTAAGCAATTCTATGTCCCTATATCCATAACTAACTGAAATAAAATCCAAACCTACATTTTTAGCTGTTTGAATATCTACTTCAGAATCTCCTATATAAATTGATTGATCCTTTTGGCTGTTTAATTGCCTTAAAGCTTCTAAAACTCCATCAGGAGCAGGTTTTTTTCGTATAATATCAGATTCACCTATTGCAACAGGAATTAAATCTTCAAAATATAATTTGTTTAAATATTTTACTAAATTATCATATTTATTAGATACAATACCAAGTTTGTACCCTTTTTCACTTAACTTATTTAATAAAGAAATTATCTCAGGATATGGCTTAGTTTTATTTTTATAATTTTCACTATAATGATTTTTATATACATTAAATATTTCATCAAAATGAATATTATTTTTTCCGTCATGCACGCATAATTCTATTAATCTATAAGCTCCATCCCCTACTAAACTTCTTATTTCATTTAAGCTTTTTTCTCTTAGGTTAAATTTCCTAAGGGCATAATTTACGCTATCTTTTATATCTTCTAATGTATATATTAATGTTCCATCAAAGTCAAATATTATTGTATTATATTTTTTCAACACCATCACCTCTATTCAAAATCAAATAAATTCTATAACAATATTTATTTAAAGTCAATTAATATGGAAAATTGCAATTTTTTATTTTAAAATTGCAATTTAAGGGACGTACCTTAATGTCACATTTGCATCTTACTATATCTCGCCTTGATATTTTAGTATCTCTTTCAGCTTTTCTAATAGAAAATTTTTCACCATTCGTTAAAAGTGAAATTTTATTTATCTTAATATTACTTTTTTACATCTACTCTTAAATATGTAACTTTATTATATAAAAGCATAATATAATGCAGGAGGGATGTAAATGAATCAAAATAATTGCATAGCTAATATTAATATGCGCGAATACAAAACTATACTTAAGTATAAAAACATTGATGTACTATCACTTAAAATTAAATATCCATTAATTTTGTCTAATAATAAATATGCACAAAGAAAAATAAACAATGATATAACAATGCAAATAAATGATTATTTCAAGTATGCCTGCACAACTTTATACTATCAAGCAATTAAAACATACATGGATTCTATTAAAAATGATTTTCCATTTCACTCATTTGATGCTATTATGGAATACAATATAACTTATAATGAAAATTGTTTTTTGAGTCTTTATAAAGATAAGTATGAATACACTGGAGGGGCTCATGGAATAACAATAAGAAGTTCCGACACATGGGAATTGTGCTACGGAAAAAATATTTTACTTAATTACCTTTTCAAACCTAATACAGATTTTGAATCACTGTTTATAAACGAAAGTATAAAGCAAGTAGAAAAAAATTTAGAACAAAACCCTAATATTTATTTTGATGATTACAAAGAATTAATTAAAGAAACTTTCAATCCCAAAAGTTATTATTTAACACCAGAGGGAATCACCATTTATTTTCAACAATATGATATTGCACCATATTCTACAGGTATTGTAGAGTTTATAATTCCATATAAAACAATTGGATGGTATCCATCCTGTTATTAATTAATAATAACAATAATAATAAGCCTACCTTAGATCTTTAAAGCTCTACGATAGGCTTAATTCAATTGAAATTATAAAAATAAATTTAGAAATACTCCTTAAATTCTGAACGAAGTACTTTAGTACAAACATTCTCTCCATTTTCAGTTAGTAACTTCTCATCAACTCCTACAAGCTGACCATTTTCATATACAACCTTTCCGTTTATCATTGTTAAGTGTACCGGGCCTGTATATCCAACACTTGCTAATAAATTTTTAGGATCATGAAGAGTTCCCGTAAGCTCTAACTTATTCAAATCTATCATAAATAAATCTGCACCTTTGCCGACCTCAAGAGAACCCAGGTCATTTCTTCCCAGCGTTTTAGCTCCGTTTATTGTTGCAACCTTTAACATATCATATGAAGTTACAGAGCCTCCTCTTAATTTGCTATGGAATGCTTGCATAATGTAAGCCATTCTTAAAGAATCCAGCAAATTAGAACTGTCATTTGTTGCAGAACCATCTACACCAAGGCTTACAAGTACACCTTCATTTAATAAAGCTTTTATATCAAGTATTGGGAAACCTCCAAGCACTGCAGGTGCAGGACAATGGGATATGCCAGTTTTAGTGTCAGCCATGAATTTATATTCGTCTTTTTCAATTTCCCATCCATGTGCAATCCAAACATCTGGACCTACAAATCCTATATCGTTGCACCATTCAAGACTTGTTTTTCCATAACGTTCTTTTATTATACTTCTATCCCCTTCATATAAATGAGTGTGAAGATGAACTTTTTTGCTTCTTGCCAATTTAACTGATTCTGTAAATGTTTCTAAATAACTGTTAATTGGTTGGCATGGTGCTACTACTATTTGTTTCATTGAAAAGCGATTTGGATCGTGGTACAAATCAATAATTCTTTCACAGTCTTTTATGAATTCATCAGTAGTTTCCAACATGCCATCAGGAATTGTGCTTCCTTTGCTTTTAGGGAGAGTGTTGGTTCCTCTTCCAGCATGATATCTAATCCCTAAAATTGAAGCAGCTTCCATTTGACGGTCTACAAGTTTCTTACCCGATACATTTGTATAACAATATTGATGATCAAATGCACATGTACAACCATGTTTAATTAAATCAGCCATGGCTGTCAAAGAAGAATAATAAATTACTTCCTCGTTCACTTTTTGAAATATGGGATATATTTTATCAAGCCAATCAAC
>JARBUP010000348.1 GCA_029239575.1 Bacillota bacterium | reverse complement strand
CATTACAATTATACCATATAATATATACATGAGAACATATAATGATGAAATATTTCTATTAGAACCCGTAATATAAGGTGTCATAATCATGGAGAAATTAACGTACTTTGAATCTCCTATAAAAAAGTTAATAAAATATTGCGAATAAGATATTATAAAAGCCATAATAAAACTTGATATATAACCTTTTAAATAAATTGGTATATTAATCATGTAAAACGCTTGATATTTATTGGCTCCAAGGCCTCTTGCAACTTGCTCCTGTTCAATGCCCCATAAATTATAATAGGAATAAACCATTTTAAAAGCATATGGTAAAGAAAAATATATATGTAAAATAAAAACAATAAGACCACAGTCACCTAAAAATATGTTTAAAAACATTTTATGACTACCTATTGATATACTTACAATAGGTAAAAGCATGGGAAGATAAAACAAGCTTTCTATCATAGCTTTATATTTAAATTTATAGCTAATTAAAAACCGTGAAAGCATTATACTAAAAATTAATGAACAAAAAGCAACTATTAAAGAAAATCCAACAGAATTAAATGCAATTATGTAATCTTTTGATTCAAAAAAGTATATAAAACTTTTAAAACTCAAATTTTGAGGGAATATGCTATTATGAGGCCAGCTAGTAAAAAACGACCATATAATCATGGATAAAAATGGTAACATAAGAAACGACATAATGATTGAAGTTAACATTTTATTTATTATTTTCATATTCAAAATCCTCCAATTCGTTATCATTATCTATTTCACTTTCATCAGTTTTATTATTTTTTATTACATTATAATATATTAAACACATAATTAATGAAAAAACTATCATAATCATATTTATAGCCATACCATTTGCTCTGTTTGTAATATCTGGGTTAATATAAGTTTGGTAAACAAGAACTCCCAAAGAAATAGGAGTTGATGGCCCTAAAAAATAAAACCCCTCATAAGTAAATAAATTAAAATTAAAAATTACTAAAGATGATGTAATTATTGCGCGCTTAGACATGGGTAATAAAACTCGAAAAATATAAATAATATCACTACATCCTAAATTCTTAGCTGTTTCTTTAAACTTATGATCATTTTTCACAAATATAGGACTCACGGAAAAAGCAATAAATGGAATTCCTTTAAAAACATTTAATAAAATCACTGCAAAACCATTTGTATTATATATTATATTTATATTATTTATATCTAAATTTAAAATTAAGCCTATATGATATAAAAGCCCTTTGTCACTATATGTGCTAAAAATTAATGCTGCTGCTGCAATATACGACAAAAGTATTGGAAATTTATATATTATATTATACAATAATCCCTTTGATTTAGAGACCATATATCCTAAATAAGTACCTATAACTGTAGATAATGCAGTTGATACAAATGCAACATAAAAGCTATAAATTATACTTTTCATAAAAGTTTTATTACCAAACAATTCAGTATAATATCTAAAAGTAAAATCATTTAAAAAAAGCTCAGGAATATAACCTAAGCTTTCCTTTAATGTATTAATGATTACATAAGCGCTAATAGAAAATACTATTAAAAATGAAGGCAATATCATTAATAATTTACTAAAGAAATTTTTATATTTATTTATCAAATAGAACCACGTCTCCCCAAATCTTTTCTATTACAGCCACTAAATCAGCTCTTACTTCAGGTTGTTTATATTTTGATAGTTCTTCATAACTTAAAATTGCATTTTTATATTCATCATCTGGCGTCATAGCTATGTTTAATTTTTCTTGTTCTTCAGATGAAAGCTTTTCATAACTTAGTACAGGTAAATCTCCCCAACTGCTTAATTTTGCTTTTGAAGTTTGCATAGCAGGAGAAAGTGCTGCATCTATTAATTTAAGTGCATTTTCCAAATTAGGTGCATTTGATGCTATTGCAAGATAATGAGTGTTAAAAGGTGTTCCTTTTTCCCAAACAAATGTCTCAGTATCTTTGCTCCAACTTTTATCAATAACTTTACTAAGGGCTTTATTTGCATTATAGTCCATTGCTATATATATTTCTCCATCTTGATATAATCCATCAAGCTGAGCAGAATCCTTAGGATAAGTTGTACCTTCTTTCCATAAATATGGTTTTATTTCTTTTAAATATTCCATTGCAGGTTCTATTGCTTTTTTAACAACTTCATAATCTGCCGGTAAATCCTTAATATTTTCATATCCAACTATATCATATATTACTGTTCTTATAAAAGCTGAACCAACAAAATCAGTTGCTTCTGGATAAGTAAATTTATCTGGATTTTTCATAACAAATTCTTTTAACTCTGCAGAATTTTTCGGTGGTTGCTCTAACATATTTTTATCATGTACAAAAACAAATTGTGCTTTACCCCAAGGTGCTTCATAGCCTTCAGTAGGATATCCAAAATCTACACTTGCTTCAGGACCTTTCAAATCAACATATTTATTTGCATTTTCTATTTTATTTATAAATGGACCGTAAAGCAAATCATATTGCTTTGCATAATAAAAATTTTCACCATTTAGCCAAATTACATCTATAGAACCAGAAGTTTCCTGTTTTTTTTCATTTGTAAGTTTCATTAAAATTTCATCAATATTCATTGGAACTCTAACTACATCCACATCATAATTTTCTTTAACATATGGTGTTAATTCTGTATCTATCCATTCATTTACTCTAACGTCCCCGCCCCAGCCATAAATTGTAACTGTATTACTTTTCTTATTACTATCATTAAATTTATTAAAAAATAAAGTTGCAACAACTGCTAATACCGCTAATAATACTAATATAACTTTAACATTTACTTTTTTCACTTTTATCCTCCAAAATCTTAATTGCGTTTAATAATCTTTGTATTGCTGTAAACAAAATTAATAAAGCATATATAAATGCTATTTCTTTCATGAAAATCTTAAAAATTATCATTAATGTAAACATAA